>CATDDF010000001.1 GCA_949498175.1 Alphaproteobacteria bacterium
CGAAGCCGATTTGCAGTATCAGCACGAGAAGGCCGACAGATAATTTCCGCATGTGATTCATGGCGCGACGCTAACACAGGGCCATGCGCTAGGCAAATGACCGAAAAAACCTATAAAAATCAATGCACGAATCACTTTTCGCTTGACCGTGCGAATCAAATCGTGATTCGGTCAGCCCATGATTCGTTTTGTGACATCACGGCCTTCAAGCCGCACTGTTGGGCAGGAGCCGCTGCGTTTGCGGCGGTTGATGCCGAGCTTTGTGCTGTTATTGGCAATCGCCGGATTGACCATGCAGGCGCTGCAAGGCGAGCGCGGCTGGCGCGGTTGGAACGATTTGCAACAAGAAAAAGCGGCGCTGCAAGAAGAACTGGCAGCGTTGAAAAGCGACAATGCCGAATTGCAAAAGCAAGTCAAACTGCTCGGCAATGACAATCTCGATTTGGATTTTCTTGATGAGCGGGCGCGTTTGGTGCTTGGCCTTGTCGGGCGCGATGAAACCATTGTCTTCAAAACCGACCCGCGCCTGAATTAGCGACACAATAACCCTATAAACGCGGCATAAATAGGCTTATATAAATCTTATGACCGTCGTGATTGACAATCTATCGGGCAAATCCGACAAGCCGCGCCATCCTGAAAAGCAAAATAGGCCGGACAGTGCAATTTTGCGCAAACCAAGCTGGATACGAGCCAAAGCGCCGGGCTCGGCCGCTTATGCCGAAACGCGCGCCATTGTGAAGGAAAACAATCTCGTCACCGTATGCGAGGAGGCGGCGTGTCCGAATATCGGGGAGTGCTGGGAGCAGAAGCACGCCACTTTCATGATTATGGGCGAAACATGCACCCGCGCTTGCGCCTTTTGCAATGTCGCGACCGGCGTACCATTGCCGCTTGATGCATCTGAGCCCGCCCATGTTGCGGAAGCCGTGGCCAAGCTGGGGTTGCGCCATGTGGTGATTACCAGCGTTGACCGCGATGATTTGAATGATGGCGGGGCGCAGCATTTTGCCGACACGATTAACGCCATTCGCGATATGTCGCCCGGCACGACAGTTGAAATTCTGACGCCGGACTTTTTGCGCAAAGATGGCGCGCTGGAAATTGTCGTTGAAGCCAAACCCGATGTTTTCAATCACAATTTGGAGACCGTGCCGCGGCTTTATCTCTCCATTCGCCCGGGCGCGCGCTATTTCCATTCGCTCAATCTGCTGCAGCGCGTCAAGCAGCTTGACCCCGAAATTTTCACCAAATCGGGCATTATGGTCGGCCTCGGTGAGGCGCGCGAAGAAGTCATGCAAGTGATGGATGATATGCGCTCGGCCGACATTGATTTCATCACCATCGGGCAATATTTGCAGCCGACCCGCAAACATGCCCCGATTGATAAGTTTTGGACGCCGGAAGAATTTGACGGGCTGGCTACGCAAGCCAATGCCAAAGGCTTTCTGATGGTGTCGGCCACGCCGCTGACGCGCTCTTCGCATCATGCCGATGAAGATTTCGAAAAGCTGAAAGCGGCACGCATCGCCAAGAGCCAAAAGGCCTGACATGCAGTCGATTAAATTGACGCGCCAATCTCCGTTTTCGGCGCAGCAAATGTTCGACCTGATTACCGATGTCGATTGCTATGACCAATTTATTCCCTATTGCACGGCGGCACGCGTGCGCGAGCGCTCCGAAACCGAGATGCTCGCTGATTTGGCCATTGGCTATAAAATGCTGCGTGAGACCTATAGCAGTCGCATTGAATTGGGAGCCGACCCGCTGACCGTCACCGTGCATCAGGCGAAAGGGCCGTTTCGGCATTTGTTCAATCAATGGGTGTTTGAAGATACGGAAACCGGCTGCGATGTGCATTTCGAATTGCAGTTTGAGTTCGCTGTGCCTCTTTTGCGGCGTATCATTGAGCCGATGATGAACCGTGTGGTTGAGCGCTTCGTCGCCGCTTTTGAAGCGCGCGCGCTCGATATTTACGGTTAATTGAAGCGCGCCAGCAGCATATCCATCGCCGCATCAACCGTCGCCAACCGCACTTCCGTGCGGCCAATATCGCCGAATTCGTGCTTTTTATGGATGACATCACCCTCATGGCAGGTCGCCATATGCACCAAACCGGCCGGTTTTTCTGCTGAACCGCCGCCCGGTCCGGCGATGCCTGATACGGCCACCGTCAAATGCGCGGTCGTCATATCGAATGTGTTTTGCGCCATTGCGCGCACCACTTCTTCCGACACTGCGCCATGCTCGCGCAAGAGTTCTGCAGGTACATGCAGGATTTCATGCTTGGCGCGGTTGGAATAGGTCACGAAACTGCGCCCGATAACGATGGATGATCCGGGGATTTCGGTCAGCAAGGCCGAGATGAGACCGCCTGTGCAGCTTTCTGCCGAAGCGACACGCATATGTTTTTCGCCCGCCAGTTTGAGCAGTTTTTCCGCCTTATCGGTCAATTGTTTTTCAAACAGCATGGCCATGTCTCCTATATCAAGCCGAATTCACGCGCCGCCAGCAAAACCAGCGCTGCCCAAATGCCTGCCAAAACATCATCAAGCATAATGCCTGTCGCGCCGCCGATATTTTTGTCGGCCCAGCGCACCGGCCACGGCTTCACAATATCGAACAGGCGAAACAGGATAAAGGCAAGTGCAATGCCGAGCGGTGTTGGTGGCGCAAGCGTCAAAGTCAGCCAGAGACCGGCCACTTCATCAATGACGATGGGCGAGGGGTCTTTATCCTCCGTGCCGTCAATCCATACCGTGCTGGCCCAGTGGCCGAGGGCATAGGCAAGGGTGGCGGCGATAATGAGTCCGGCCGCGCCGAAATGTTGCGCGATGAGCAGGCCGGGGGCGAGTGCGGCCAGTGAGCCCCATGTGCCGGAGGCCGGTTTCAGCAAGCCGGAGCCGAAAAACGTCGCTATCCAAGCGGCCGGAGAAAGCGGCGTTAAATGCGCCGGAAGTTTGTGCAGGCCGCCCATTATGCGCCATCCGGCAGCAAGATTGTGGCGGTCGCTTGCGCTGCAATGCCTTCACCACGCCCGCTAAAGCCCAAGCCTTCGGTTGTCGTCGCTTTCACCGATATGGCGGAAAGCGGCAGGCCGGTCAGCGCGCTCAGCTTTTCGCGCATGGCGGCGCGATGCGGGCCGATTTTCGGCGCTTCGCAAATCAGCGTCAGGTCAATATGGGTCAGCCGCGCGTGTTTGGCGGCGGCAAGGCTCAGCGCGTGCGCCAAAAACTCAGATGAGGCGCGGTCTTTGTTGGCAGCATAGGAGGGCGGGAAATGATCGCCAATATCGCCCTCAGCCAGCGCCCCCAAAAGCGCATCGGTAATCGCGTGCAAACCGACATCTGCGTCGCTATGGCCGATAATGGCGCGGTCATGCGGCACGGCCACACCGCACAGCATAACGCTTTCAGCGCTGCCGCTGTCGCCGAAGCGGTGCACGTCAAAGCCGGAACCGGTGCGCGGGAGCAGGTTTGAGGTCATGGCAAAATCTTCTTCCGTCGTCAGTTTGATGTTTTCCACCTCGCCGTCAATGATGCATACCCGCAATCCTGCGTGTTCAGCGACGGCGGCATCGTCGGTCATGCCCTTTGGTGCGTTTTCATGTGCGGCCAAAAGCTTGGTAAACTCGAATAATTGAGGTGTTTGGGCGCGGTAGAGCCCGTCACGCGGCACGGTTTCAGAGATTATACCGTTTTCGGCTTTTTTAAGCGTATCCGTAACCGGCAAAGCCGGAATCACGCCGTCAGCATTAGCGATATTGTCGAGGCAGCGCTCAATCAGTTTTTGAGACACGAAAGGGCGTGCCGCATCGTGAATGAAAACGTGCTGAGCTTGTGCATCAGCCAGCGCTCGCAAACCGTTTAACACCGATGCTTGGCGGTCATCGCCACCGAAAACATATTTTACTTTTTCTAAATTATTACAGTTATTTATAGATTTTTCATAAAGCTTTACATCATCTTTATGGATAGCGACGCAGACGCTGGAAATAGCCTCACTATCGGCAAAGGCGGCAATGCTGCGCGCCAGCACGGAGCCGCCGCCGCCATCGGGCATGCCGCGGTATTGCTTGGGTTTTCCTTGTCCGGCGCGGCTTCCGCGACCGGCGGCAACAATCAATGCAACTGTGGATAAACGCTCTTTCATGGCGGCTAATCTAGCCTGAGACGGGACATAAGGCGACAGAATTTTGGAATTTCGCTTGCCTTTCTGTGGTTATGCACCCACTTTAGGCATATCGTGAATATTTCGGTTTTTGCCTAAAAAATGACCATTCAGCTAGGGGATATAACGCTGTCAGGGCGCGTGCTGTTAGCACCAATGTCGGGTGTTACCGATTTTGCCTTTCGCAAAGCAGTGGCAAAAGCCAGTCGCGTTTCTGTGGTTTCTGAAATGGTGGCTAGCGAAGAATTGGTTAAAGCGCGCGCTGATGTTGTGCGTCGGGCTGAGGGGTTCGGTTTATCTCCCTTTATTCTTCAACTGGCAGGTCGCGATCCGCACTGGATGCGCGAGGGTGCAAAGCTGGCTTGCGCTGCCGGTGCCGACGTAGTGGATATTAATATGGGTTGTCCGTCGCGTCAGGTGACCGGCGGTTTATCCGGCTCGGCATTGATGCGCGATGAAAGCCTCGCTGAAGCGATTATTGCGGCAACGGTGGAGGGCAGCAGCAAGCCGGTCACGCTGAAAATGCGTTTGGGCTGGGATAACAATCTTCTAAATGCTCCCTTTATAGCTGAGCGCTCTGAAGCTTTGGGGGTTAAGATGGTTACCGTGCATGGCCGCACAAGATGCCAATTCTACAAGGGCAAAGCGGATTGGCAGGCGGTGCGCGAGACGGTTGAGGCAGTTGATATTCCCGTTATCGTCAATGGCGACATTATAGATGGCGAGACTGCCAAAGCGGCTTTGGCGGCGTCCAATGCCGCCGGTGTTATGGTCGGGCGCGCGGTTATCGGTCGTCCGTGGTTGCCGGGTCAGATTGAAACCTTTCTTAATTCGGGTGTTTGGCCCGAAGCGCCGAATGCGGCGCAGCAATGGCGCATTTTTGCCGATTGGTATGGCGATTGTCTGGCGCTTTATGGCGAGGCACTGGGCGTGCGCGTGGCGCGCAAGCACATTGCCGGTTTTATTGAAAGCCTGTTCGGCGTTGAAGGCGGCAGGGAGCATCGCGGTGATATTTGCCGCATGGAAAATCCCGCCCATGTTATGCAAGCCATGCAAAACCTCTATGAAATTTCTGACAGTGAGGCCGCCTAATGTCTGCACCTAATGAGAAATTATTGCTGGATACCTTGCCGCAGCCGGTGATTTCCATCGGCAGCAACCGTCATGTAACTTACGCCAATTTTGCCGCGCAAGAGTTTTTCGGCTCCAGCCTCAATGTGTTGCGTCGCCAACATATTGTCGATGTGTTGCCCTTTGGCAGCCCCGTCATCAGTCTGGTTGAACGCTGCATTGACAATAATTTGAGTTTCAATGAATACGGCATTGACCTTGCCGCGCCGACGCAAATTGTCGGCGGCAATAATGGCCGTATGGTCGATTTACACGTCACGCCGACCGAACTTGAAGAAGGTGACCGTCAAGCCTTGATTGTCGTGCAGCCGCGTTCCATCGCTCACCATATTGACCGACAACTGACCCATAGGGGCGCGGCGCGTTCGGTTTCGGCCATGAGTGCGATGCTGGCGCATGAGATTAAAAACCCGCTTTCCGGCATTAAAGGTGCAGCGCAATTATTGGAAGGCGATGCCGGCCCTGATGGGGTTGAATTGACGCGCTTGATTTGCAGCGAGACCGATCGCATCACCGGCCTGGTCGATCAGTTTGAACAATTCACCGAAACCCACGCCGATATAGACAATCCGGTTAATGTTCATGCGGTGCTGGAAAATGTTCGCCTGCTTGCCAGCAGCGGATTTGGCAAACATGTCCGCTTTGTCGAAAGTTATGACCCGTCTCTGCCGCAGGTGAAAGGCAATAAGGATTTGCTGACGCAAGTGTTCCTTAATCTGGTAAAAAATGCCTCTGAGGCCGTAAGCGGTAAAAAAGCCGAGATTAAACTAACCTCTTCCTTCCGTCCCGGCGTGCGCCTCTCTGTGCCCGGTCGCGCACGGCCGGTCAGCCTGCCAATGGAATTTAGCGTTATTGATAATGGCAGCGGTGTGCCCGAAGACATTAAGGCGCATTTGTTTGATCCGTTCGTCACCACCAAATCGAGCGGCACCGGATTGGGGCTGGCTTTGGTTGCCAAAATTATCGGCGACCACGGCGGCACGATTGAGTGCAATAGTGAGCCGGGCCACACGGAATTTTGTGTTCGCCTGCCGATGATTGATGATGTCGGCGACGGAGAATTAGGGAGAAAAACGCAATGAGCAAGGGAACGGTTCTTGTCGCCGATGATGACCGTGCTATTCGCACGGTGTTGACGCAGGCTTTGGGGCGCGCCGGATTTGACGTGCGCGCCGGCGATACGGCGGCTTCACTTTGGCAATGGGTCAGCAATGGCGAGGGCGATGTGGTGATTACCGATGTCATGATGCCTGACCAAAACGCTTTTGACGTTATTCCGCGTATCAAAAAGCTGCGCCCCGATTTGCCGATTATTGTCATCAGCGCCAAAAACACACTCGGCACGGCCATTACGGCGGCGGAAAAGGGTGCATTTGATTATCTGCCCAAACCGTTTGACCTGAGCGAATTGACGGCACTGGTGCAACGCGCCGTGGATACGCCAAGCGATGGCGTTACGCGTCAAGCCGAAGCCGGCGATGAAGACGGGTTGCCATTGGTCGGGGCGTCACCCGCCATGCAGGAAATTTATCGCGCCGTGGCGCGCATGACGCAAAATGATTTGTCGGTATTGATTACCGGCGAAAGCGGCACCGGCAAGGAGCTGGTGGCGAAGGCGCTGCATGATTTCGGCACACGCAAGCGCGGGCAATTTGTGGCGCTGAACATGGCCGCCATTCCGCGAGAACTGATTGAGAGCGAATTATTCGGCCATGAGAAAGGCTCGTTCACCGGCGCCAATCAGCGTATGGACGGGCGCTTCGCGCAAGCCGAAGGCGGCACCTTATTCCTCGATGAAATCGGTGATATGCCAATGGAAACGCAAACCCGCTTGCTGCGTGTTTTGCAAGAGGGGGAATACACCACCATTGGCGGTCGCCAGCCGATTAAAACCGATGTGCGGGTTATTGCGGCGACACACCAAGATTTGCGGCGACTTATTCGTCAAGGACTGTTCCGCGAAGATCTCTATTTCCGTCTCAATGTCGTGCCACTGCGCTTACCCCCTTTGCGCGAAAGGCTGGAAGATATTGAAGAGCTGGTGCGCCATTTTATGGCGCGCGGTGCCGATGAAGGTCTGTCGGTGAAAAGCTTTGACCGCGAAGCCATTGAGGCATTGAAAGCACATGGCTGGCCCGGCAATGTGCGCGAATTGGAAAATTTGGTGCGCCGCTTGTCGGCTTTGCATGCTGATGAGGTGATTGGCGCGGAAGCCGTGCAACTTGAATTGAGCGATACCGATATGGCCGCGCCACAAGGCCAGCAAGCCGGAAATAATCTTACCGAAAGCTTGCATTTTCACCTCAGCAATTATTTCAAAGGTCATGGTAACTCACTGCCGCCCAATGGATTGTATGAGCGCGTCATGCGCGAGGTGGAAACGCCATTGATTGAGCTGTGTCTCGAAGCAACGCGCGGCAACCAAATCAAAGCCGCCGAATTACTGGGCGTGAATCGTAACACGCTGCGTAAAAAAATCCGTGATTTGAATATTGAAGTAGTGCGCAGCGGCAAAAAATAAACCGTCTTGCCCACATAGCGTGTGCTGCTAAACTCTCAGCAGATTTTGGGAGGTTTCATCATGGGTAAAGGTCCGTTAAGCGGCGTTAAAATCATTGAAATGGCAGGTATCGGCCCGGGGCCTTTCTGCGCCATGCTGTTGTCGGATATGGGTGCCGATATTATCCGCATCGACCGCAAGGGCGGGGCCGGCGGTTATCCGTCTGACACCAATAGCCGTGGCCGCAAGTCGATTGCGCTGGATTTGAAAAAGCCCGAAGCGATTGAAGCGGTGCTGAAATTGGTTGAGCAGGCCGATGTCATTCAAGAAGGTTTCCGTCCCGGTGTGATGGAACGCCTCGGCTTGGGGCCTGATGTCGTGCAGGCCCGTAACCCGAAAATCGTCTATGGCCGCATGACCGGCTGGGGGCAGTTCGGCACGCTGTCGCAAGCGGCGGGGCACGATATTAACTATATCGCCTTGACCGGCGCGCTGGCTGCCATCGGCAAAGACAAGCCGGTGCCGCCGCTCAATCTGGTCGGTGATTTTGGTGGCGGTGCGCTTTACCTTGCTATGGGCATTTGCGCGGCTTTGGTTGAAGCCAATAAATCGGGCAAGGGCCAAGTGATTGACTGCGCCATGACCGATGGTGCGACCTCGCTGATGGGCATGTTCTTCGGCATGAAAGCGGCGGGAATTTGGGAAAACAAACCCTTTGCCAATATGCTCGACGGCGCAGCACATTTTTATGATACTTACGAAACCAAAGATGGCAAGTTTGTCTCTATCGGCTCTATCGAACCGCAATTTTATGCCTTGCTGCGCGAGAAAGCCGGTTTCGATGACAGCGCCTTTGACGCGCAAATGGACAAAGCGGCCTGGCCTGATTTGAAAGCCAAAGTGGCTGAAGCCTTCAAAACCAAAACCCGTGATGAGTGGGATGAGATTATGCTCGGCACGGATATTTGCTATGCGCCGGTGCTTGATATGGATGAAGCATTTGACCACCCGCATAATCGCGAGCGCGATACCATCACCGAGGCTTTTGGCATTAAGCAACCCAATGTCGCGCCGCGTTTCAGCGGCACACCGAGTGAAATTCAGGGCCCGCCGCCAAAAATCGGCGAGCACAATGATACGGCATTTGCCGATTGGGGTCTTGATGGTGATGTGCTGGAAGGCCTGAAATCAGCTGATGCGATTTAGCTTTTAATTATCGTGGTTCATCCACCACGCGTCGAGCCGCGCACCATAGGCGGAGTGGCGGCTTGGATGCTCGACATAATGCCAGCGCGCGACCCATTGCATGGGGTTGTGGTAAAGCGGAATGAAATAGCGGCCGCTCATCAATGCTCGGTCGAGCGCGCGCGCCGCGGTGATAAAATCTTCTTTTGATTCAGCGCGGGTCAGCGCTGTTGCGGCAGTATCGATGGCGAGGTCTTTGATGCCGGCATAATTGCGACTGCCCGGTGTGTCGGCTGCCTCACTGCCCCAATAATAAATCTGTTCATTGCCCGGCGACAGCGAGGCGTAATAATTATAGGCAATCAAATCAAAGTCGAAATTTTGCAAGCGCCTTTGATATTGGCTGGAGTCGATAAGCCGCACTTTCAAGTCAATGCCGATACCCGCCAACATGCGTCGCCATGACAAGGCGAGGCGTTCATCGCTGCGCCGCTGCACCAAAATCTCCAATTCAACCTTTTCGCCGCTTGGGCTGAACAGGCTTTTGCCGCGCATTTGATAGCCTGCTTCTTCCAATAATTGCATGGCTTCCAAGCGCTTGGTGCGATCGCGGCCTGTGCCGTCACTTTCGGGCGGCAGATAGCCGGTTTCCAATTCGGCGCGCGGAATAAGGCTTCGCGATAAAAGCTCGGCTTCATCATCGCTAATCGGTTGGTTGCTGGCGCTCAGTTCCGTATTGCCGAAATAACTGCCGGTGCGGCGATAGACATCGCCATAGAGAATTTTGTTTATCCATTGAAAGTCAAAGGTCAGGTCCATTGCTTGGCGCAATGCGCGATTGGCCAAAAGCGGGCGGCGCGTATTCATCACGAAGGCGCGCAAGCCTGATGGCGTGCCCAACATAATGT
This sequence comes from Alphaproteobacteria bacterium, assembly GCA_949498175.1. GTDB lineage: Bacteria > Pseudomonadota > Alphaproteobacteria > RS24 > RS24 > UBA8337. The sequence continues at coordinate 9,895 of CATDDF010000001.1, forward strand.
TTTCCTTCACAATGCGGCCATCATTGGCAGCGGGGAAATTGAAGCCGGTCGTCCAGCGTTGCGGATTGCTCTCAAACCAAATATCAAGATCGCCCGCTTTGAACGCCTCAAAGGCGGTTGCTTCATCGCGATAATAATCTTCCAAAATCACTGCAAAATTATGCCGCCCGCGATTATGCGGTAGATTATCGGCCCAATAGTCGGCGCGTTTTTCAAACCGCACTTGCGCTCCCGGTGTCACCTCAACGACTTCATAGGGGCCGGAACCAAGCGGCAGGGCGAGCGTAGCGGCCTGAATATCGCGTTCAGCGTAAATATGCTTGGGCAATATCGGCATCAGCCCGATGATCAGCGGTAATTCGCGGTCTGGCGGCGCAGGCTTGAAAGTGAAAGTGACGGTGCGATTGTTCGGTGTCGTCAGGGTTTCGACTTGGTCGTAATAATAGCGATGATTAGGGCGCCCTTGATCGCGCAAAAGCTGCCAGGTAAAGGCGACATCGGCTGCGGTAACAGGTTTGCCATCGGCAAATTTGGCTTGTCGGCGAATGGTAAAGGTAACGCTGCTGCGGTCAGGCGCTGCGGTCACCGTCTCGGCCAGCAAGCCATAAAGCGCGAAAGGTTCATCATAATGGCGGTCAAGCAGGCTCTCAAACACACGCTCACGAATGTTTCTTGCTGCATTGCCGCGAATGGAAAACGGATTAAGACTGTCGAAGCTACCGATTTGCGCTTGTTTCAAAGTGCGTCCCTGCAAGGCATTGGGGCTGGCATATTTGTAAGTGGTGAAATCAGATGATAATTCAGGCGCGCCATGCATGGCGAGCGCGTGCTCTTGTGCCATGGCGGCAGGGCTTATAAGCGAGAAAGCGCAAATTATTGTCGCGAAACGCATCAATTATCCTTTCCGTGACGGCAGTATGATTTGCCGTATCCAGCCAATAAAGCCATTACCTTTATGGTTTAAGTAGTGAAGATAACGCATTGTTTTATTGTGTTCTTTTATATCTTCAAACATGGCTTCACGCTTTCTTATGGGGCGTCCTTCTTCAAGCTCACGGAGCGGTTTGGCAGGATTGCCCGCCGCAATAACATTGGCCGGAATATCTTTTGTGACCACCGACCCTGCACCAATAACACTATTCGCGCCGATTGTGACACCTTTACAAACCTTACCGCCCTCGCCAAGCCAGACATTTTCACCAATATGCACCGGCGCGCGCGGACCCGGAGAGGCGAGGCGGTCATATATTTCATGCCAATCAGAGTCGGAAATATAGACGCGACTGGCAATCATC
>CATDDF010000002.1 GCA_949498175.1 Alphaproteobacteria bacterium
ACGCTGGGCATCATCAGCCTGGCAGAATAGAGATAAGTGTCTTGCAGCCCCTCAATTTGTCGCAAGGCCAATATCTGACCGGATTTCATCGCGGTAATGATGACAATTTTGTCTCTCGCAGCGACAAAGGCCTCATCCGGTGGGCGAATGGTCAAAATAGTTGTCTCGGGCGCTGCTGCCATCAGCACATCGCCGTTTTCATTTATCAGCAGCGCTTGCTGCATATCACGCAAAGCTGCCTGCGCCTCCAGATATTTACGGAAACGACGGCGGTCGGTCTGTATGACATCGCGCGCTGATGCAAGGTCACTCACCATCACGCTCAAGTCATAGCGTAGGCTGTCGCGTTGCTCGGCCAAATAGGCGTTGGCGACCGCTGTTGTGTTTTCAATGATGCTTTTGGTGCGGGTCGAGAACCAATGATCCAAGCCACGGTCAAGCGTGACGATAGCGAAAATCGCGACCAGTATGGCGGGCAGAACGGCAATTGTCGAAAACAGCGCAATCATTCGCCCATGTAAGCGCGCACCGGCCAATCCGGCCCGTTGGCGACGGCGCAGACGCACGGCCTGCGCGCCCAAAACCAACAACAAGCCGCCAATGATGAAGATATTGAATGACAATAGCGTCCACACGGTTTCCCGGGTAGCTGCAATCGGCGTAACGCCGGTCAAAATCAAATAGGAAGCTACACCTGAGGCAATACCGAGAATTGCGAACAGGATTGAAAGAAAGCGTGTGACGTCTGTCAGTCGAGAGCGGCCAAACCATTTTTGCGGCTTACTCAATACACCGGCGAGACGAAGGACACTCATATGCCACTCCTAAAACAACCCACCGCACATAGATGTGCTATTTGTGCCATACACATGGCAAGAGAATAACCTTTTTGGACAAGCGCAACCAGTAAAATGTTGCAATGCTGCAACAGTTCAGCCGTCCGCCACTTCCTCTGTTATAGAAAGGCGGGGAAACACGCCCTTCGGGGCGGGTAAAGAGGTTTCGGGAAGCAAGCGATTGGCGACGCCCAAAGCAGCGAAATCGCGTTTTTCTTGAGCAATCGCAAGCAAATCCAGCAATTGCGCTGCGCCGCTCGGGATGACCGGCTGGAGCAAAATCGCCGCTTGACGAACCAATTCTGCAGCGACGTAAAGCACCGTGCCCATGCGCGCGGGATTTTCCTTTTTTAGCGCCCACGGCTCTTGCGCGGCAAAGTAGCGATTGGCTTCTGATACTGCATCCATTACTGCGGCGAGGTAATTATGCACTTCATGCCCCAGCATCGCTTTATCCGTTTGCGCTTTCAAGCCGTCAAACAATGCCAAAACTGCCTCATCCTCCGCTGAGAATTCTTGCGGTGACGGCAAGGTTGCATCGCAATTCTTCGCTATCATTGACAAGCTACGCTGCGCCAGATTGCCAATGTCATTGGCCAAGTCTGCATTAACGCGATTGACAATGGCCTCATCGGAGAAACTGCCATCTCGGCCAAACGGCACTTCTCGCAAAAAGAAATAGCGAAGTGCATCGACGCCGTAATGCTCAGCCAGCACCATCGGGTCCAACACATTGCCCAGCGATTTCGACATTTTTTCGCCCTTCACGGTCAAGAAACCGTGCGCGAATACTTGTTTCGGTAAAGGTAAATCGGCCGCCATCAAAAAAGCGGGCCAATAAACAGCATGAAAGCGGGTAATATCCTTGCCGATAACATGCAGACTGCACGGCCAAAAATCGGCAAACCGGCCGTCGCGCTTCGGATAGTCCAACACGCTTAAATAATTGGTCAGGGCATCCATCCAAACATACATAACGTGATCTTTATCGCCCGGCACCGGCACGCCCCAATCAAAAGCGGTGCGTGAAATCGATAAATCCTTTAAGCCACCCTTGATGAATGAGACAATCTCATTGCGACGGCTATCGGGCATCAGAAATTGGGGATTGGCCTCAAAATGCGCCAATAATTTGTCTTCATACGCCGACAGGCGGAAAAAATAGCTGTCTTCCTCCAGCCATTCGACAGGCGTGCCTTGGGGCGACAGCTTATTGCCCTCGCCATCATCACTCAGCTCATCTTCGCCGTAAAACGCCTCGTCGCGCACAGAATACCAACCTTTATAGCTGTCTTTATAAATGTCGTCGCAGCCATTATCGGCAATACGCTGCCATAATTCACTGACTGAAGCATGATGGCGTGCCTCAGAAGTGCGAATAAAGTCATCGTGGCTGCAATTAAGCGCTTGCGCCATTTCGCGAAAGGCCGGTGTCAGTTCATCGGCCAATTCCTGCGCCGTTTTGCCCTGCTCACGCGCCGTTTGCAGCATTTTTTG
>CATDDF010000003.1 GCA_949498175.1 Alphaproteobacteria bacterium
CCGAATTGGCGACCAGCTATGCCGTGCCGTTCCTCAAAGATTTGCTTCTACCTTTCGGCCTGCCGCTTTATCTGATTGCCGGACTGATTGTCATTGTCGGCTCATCCAATGCGGTCAATCTGACCGACGGACTGGACGGTCTGGCCATTGTGCCGACAATGATTGCCGCCGCAAGTTTCGGCTTTATTGCTTACCTCGTCGGCAATGCTATTTTCGCCAATTATTTGCAAGTGCATTATGTGCCGGGTACGGGTGAACTGGCTGTGTTCTGCGCTGCCCTCATCGGTTCGGGCCTTGGTTTTCTTTGGTATAACGCGCCACCGGCCGCCGTCTTTATGGGTGATACCGGCTCGCTGGCTTTGGGTGCCGCGCTCGGCACCATTGCCATCATCACCAAGCATGAATTGGTGCTCGCCATTATTGGTGGGCTGTTCGTACTGGAAGCCGTATCGGTGATTGTGCAGGTCGCCTCCTTCAAATTGACCGGCAAACGGGTTTTCGCCATGGCGCCGCTGCATCATCATTTCGAGCAGCGCGGCTGGGCCGAAAGCACGATTGTTATTCGGTTTTGGATTATTTCCGTTGTGTTGGCGCTGCTCGGTCTCGCCACGTTGAAGTTGAGGTGATTGATGATTGAATTGCCGACATATTCAGGTGAGACCGCCATTTTCGGGCTGGGCCGTTCGGGTCTTTCGGCTGTGGCGGCGCTTGTCGCCGCCGGCAATCGCGTGGTCGCGTGGGATGATGCGGAAGCACCGCGCGCCCAAGCGGCTGAATTGGGGGCGGATATTCGTGACCTGACGCAAGATTTCGGCGTGGCACAAAGGCTGATTGTCAGCCCCGGCGTGCCGCTCACCCATCCTGCGCCGCATAAGGTGATTGCCGCCGCGCGCGCCGCCAATGCCGACATATGGGGCGATATGGATTTATTCGCCGATGCCGCAGCCAATGCGGTCATGCAAGATGCGGTAACGCTTATCGGCATTACCGGCACGAATGGTAAGTCAACCACAGCCGCACTGGTCGCGCATATGCTGGAGATGGCAGGGCGCAAAACTTTTTTGGGCGGCAATATTGGCACGCCGGTGCTTGAGCTGCCGCTTCAAGAACATGCTGTTTATGTGCTTGAGTTATCATCTTATCAGCTTGATTTGAACCGCCGCTTCGCCGCCGATATCGGTGTTTGGCTCAACCTCTCGCCCGATCATCTCGACCGGCATGGCGACATGGCCGGTTACGCAGCGGCTAAAGCGCAATTATTTGCTGACGGCAAAGCGGCGCAGGCGCGTATTGTCTGCATTGATGATGCCTATGGCCATGCATTGGCCGAAAAATTGCGGCAAGACGGTTTGCCGCTGACCACACTGGGCGCGCAAAATGCCGATTTGATTTATCTCACCAATGCATTCCAAACAGGCGGTGAGAACCTGTCCCTGATCGATTGTGCTGCTTTGCCGGGCGCGCATAATGCACAAAACGCCGCCGCCGCTTATGCGGTCGGACGCGCGCTTGGCCTCTCGCAAAAACAAATCATGGCGGCTTTCCAAAGCTTTGCAGGCATGGCGCATCGCCTACAAGTGATTGATGAATATGAGACGGTCAAATTCGTCAATGACTCCAAAGCCACCAATGTTGAGGCAACACGCCATGCGCTGGCCGCCTTTGACAATATATATTGGATTGCCGGAGGGCGCGCCAAAGCCGACGCCGACGGCCAAGTCGGGCTGGATATGTTGCGTCCTTATTTCAGCAATGTGCGTGGTGCCTATTTGATAGGCGAGGCGGCACAAGCTTTTGCCGAGGCGCTGGCCGATAATGTGCCGATAAGCATATCGGGCACGATGGATAAGGCCGTCGCCGATGCCGCCATGCAGGCCAAATCGGATCATTTGGACGCGCCCGTCGTCTTATTGTCCCCGGCCTGCGCGTCGTTTGACCAATATGATGACTTCGAAGCGCGCGGCGCGGCTTTTGTTGCTGCGACCGCCGATTGGATCAGCAGCGATAGGGAAATGGCGATGAATGCGGAGGGCACGCGATGAGTATGCTTTCGCGCACCAGCCGTAACCCGCTCGCCAAATGGTGGTGGACCGTTGACCGTCAAATGGTCACCGGCGTTATGGTGCTGTTGAGCATGGGCTTTTTCGCCGCTTTGGCCGCGAGCCCCGCCGTGGCGCAGCATATTGGCAAATCGACTTACTATTTCGCCAATAAGCAATTGGTGTTTTTGGTACTGGCCGCTTTCGTTTTTCTCGCCGTATCCATGCTCGATGCCATATTGATACGCCGCTTGGCCGTGCTGATGCTTTTGGCTGCAATCGGCGGCGTGGTGTTGACCTTATTTGCCGGTGTCACGGTAAAGGGCGCCAGCCGGTGGTTATATGTATTCGGAGTGTCCATTCAGCCGTCAGAAATTCTTAAACCGGCTTTTGTGGTGGTTGTAGCGTGGCTCATGGCGCGCCAGCGCGCCCGTTTCAAAGCCCATGATGTTTGGTATGCCCTGGCACTTTTGCTCGGCTGCTGCCTATTGCTCGCCATGCAGCCCGATTTCGGACAAACCATTTTGCTGGCGCTGGTTTGGATGTGCTTGTTCTATCTGGCCGGTGGCTCTTTGAAGCTGATTGCAGGATTAAGCGCTATCGGTTTGGCCGCGGGCGCATATGTTTATTCCGCCTATCCTTATTTCCGCAGCCGCATTGAACGCTTTCTCGACCCGTCAACCGGTGACTCATATCAGGTCGATAAGGCGATGGATGCCATTCGCTCAGGCGGCGTGACCGGCGTCGGGCCGGGTGATGGTAAGGTCAAATCTATTTTGCCTGACGCGCATGCCGATTATGTTTTCGCCGTCGCAGCCGAAGAGGGCGGATTGTTGATGGGTGGCTTCATCATTCTCACTTTCGCATTTCTCGTATGGCGCGCATTATGGGCGTTGCGCGATGAAAACGAGCATTGGGTGCAATTGGCCTCGGCCGGTCTGATTTGCCTGTTCGGCCTGCAAGCCATTATCAATCTCGGGGTCAATCTCAATCTGATTCCGTCAAAAGGCATGACATTGCCGTTTATTTCCTATGGCGGCTCATCGCTTCTCGCCTCAGCCATTACCATGGGCATGCTTGTCGGTTTGATGCGGCGACGCGGCACAGCGCATTTACGGATGCGCGCGCTGTCTGCAGCGGCATTGCCAATGGCCAGTGGAGGTCGCCGATGAGTGGTAAGGCTAAAGTCCTTCTCGCCGCCGGCGGCACGGGCGGGCATATGTTTCCCGCCGGAGCGTTGGCTGAGCAATTGAAAGACGCCGATTATGAGGTGCATTTGGCAACCGATAAGCGCGGGATGGCATATGTGTCCAATCTGACACCAATGGAATTGCATCAAATTCCCGCCGCCACACCCTATGGTGGCGGCTTGATGGCCCTGCCGATGCGCATAATCACCCTTGTGGTCAGTCTTTTGGCTTCCATCATATTGGTCATTCGATTACGTCCGAAAGTGATTATTGGCTTTGGCGGCTATCCCTCATTCGGCCCAATAATTGCCGGTTTAATATTGCGGCGCCTTGTTTTGGTGCACGAGCAAAACGCCGTTATGGGGCGGGTCAATAAGCTGGCGGCCAATATAGGTGCTTATGTTGCAACGAGCTTTGATGATACGGCCAATGTGCCGCTGGGCACAGCCCGTAAATTGCGCCGTACCGGAAATCCGTTACGCCCGGCCATATTAAAAGCAGCGCAAGGCGGATATCGCTATCTCGCATCAGCGCGCGCTTTCGAATTATTGGTATTTGGCGGCAGTCAGGGGGCGTCCGTATTCGCTGATATTGTGCCGCAAGCTATAGCCCTATTGTCGGCGGAACAAAAACGCCGATTGCGCATTGTGCATCAGGTGCGCCAGCCGGAAATGCGGGCAACGCTTGAGGCTTACGGCAAAGAGGGCATTTATTCGGAAATTCGTGACTTTTTTGATGATTTGCCGGTTCGAATGCGGCGTGCTCATTTAATGATAGCGCGCGGCGGTGCGTCCACCGTTGCCGAAATGACGGCGCTGGGTGTGCCGACCATATTCGTACCACTTCCCGGCTCGCTCGACCAAGACCAAGCACATAATGTGCGCAAGCTGGCGCAGCGCGGCGGTGCCATGGTTATCAATCAAAAAGATTTAACCGCCGAAAGCTTGGCATTGGAAATTGAAAAACTCACGGATGATGAAACGCGCTTGCAGCAAATGTCTGACAAGGCTCGCAAATTTGCGGAACTGGATGCCACCGGTCGTTTGTTTCGCTATGTCGACTGTCTGGCGCAAAAGCGTCCGCTGCAAATCGATAAACCGCAGGAGCTTGCCGATGGATAAGAGCGTCGCATCTCCGACCGGCTTGCGCTCATTTGGGCGCGTGCACATTGTCGGCATTGGCGGCATTGGTATGAGCGGCATTGCCGAGGTCATGCACGTGATGGGCTATGACGTCCAGGGTAGTGATTTGGGTGATAATGCCAATACCAAACGCTTGCGTGATATGGGGCTGAAAATTGCCATCGGCCACGCTGCCGAAAATATTGCGGGAGCGGGTGTCGTCACCATTTCCTCGGCTATTGGAACAGATAATCCCGAAATTGTCGCAGCGCGCGAAAACCATATACCGGTGGTGCGCCGCGCTGAGATGCTGGCCGAACTGATGCGCTTGAAACCATGCATCACTATTGCCGGCACGCATGGCAAAACGACAACAACTTCATTGACCGCCGCCATGCTTGATGCAGCCGGGCTTGACCCGACCGTCATTAATGGCGGTATCATCAATGCCTATGGCACCAATGCGCGGCTCGGGCAGGGCGATTGGATGGTGGTTGAGGCCGATGAGAGCGATGGTACTTTTGTGCGCCTGCCCGCTACCATTGGTATTGTCACCAATATTGATCCCGAGCATCTCGATCATTATGGCGATTTTGACGGGCTACGCGCCGCCTTTGACAGCTATATTGCCAATATCCCGTTTTACGGTGTCGGCATTGTGTGCCTTGACCATACTGAAGTGCAGGCTTTGGTTGGGCGCGTCACCGACCGGCGCCTTATCACTTATGGTCTGAGCGAACAGGCCGATTTGCGCGCCATCAATATTCGTGAAGACGGGCTGAAGCAGCATTTCGATATTGTTTATCGTGACCGACGCAGCGATGCCGATTTGGAAATCACAGATTTGTGCTTGCCGATGGCGGGGCGGCATAATTTGCAAAATGCGCTGGCTGCCATTGCCGCCGGATTGGAATTGGGGGCAGATGCCGAAACTGTGGCGGCAGCGCTGGCGGATTTCAGCGGCGTGAAGCGTCGCTTTTCATCGGTTGGTGAGGTCGGCGGCAATATCCGCATTTTTGATGATTACGCGCATCATCCGGTTGAGATTGAAGCGGTGCTGGAAAGCGCCCGTGCGGTCAGCACCGGGCGGGTCATTGCCGTCATGCAGCCACATCGCTTCACGCGCTTGCGCGATTTGTTCAATGAGTTTTGTGCTTGCATGAACGGTGCTGACACGGTGCTGCTGCTGCCGGTTTATGAAGCCGGTGAAAAGGCGATTGACGGCATGAATAGCGATGCGCTGGCCGAGGGTTTGCGCAGTCATGGCCATCGCCATGTTGTGTCGCTTGCCCAGAATGATGATTTGCCCGATGCGCTGGTTGATGTTTTGCAAGCCGATGATGTGGTGATTTGCATGGGTGCCGGGTCGATTTCACAACTGGCCAATGCGCTGCCGCAAAAATTGGAGGGGCGTCTATGAATGCTGAAACGACCCCAATGGATATGATGCCCGATTGGTTGAACGCCTTGCCGCCTTTACGCGGCAAGTTGATGCCTGATTTTGTCATGGGTGATATTTGTTGGTTTCGTGTCGGCGGTCCAGCTGATGTGGTTTTCATGCCCGCTGATAGTGACGATTTGTCTGCCTTTTTGGCGGCGCTGCCGGAAGATGTGCCGCTCAGCGTTTTGGGTGCCGGTTCCAATGTCTTGGTGCGCGATGGTGGTATTCGCGGCGCGGTCATCAGACTGGGTGCTGCTTTCGGCCAAGTCGCGCAAAGCGGCGATGAAGAAATGACAGCGGGTGCAGCGGCGCTTGATGTGCGCGTGGCGCGCGCCGCCGCGGATGCTGCCCTGTCGGGCTTGAGTTTCTATCGCGGTATTCCCGGATCGATAGGCGGCGCGGTGGCGATGAATGCCGGTGCCTATGGTGGCGAGACCTGCGATGTTTTGGTTGATGTTGAATGGCTTGACCGCAAGGGCGAAAAACATATCAGCACGGTTGAAGAGCTGGACTTGTCTTATCGCCATAATGGTCAGCAGGGTTTTGCCCTCTACACGTCGGCGCGCTTTAAGGCAGTGCCTGGCGACAAAGCCAAAATCATCGCCGAAATGGAAGAGATTTCCGATAAGCGCGAAGATAGTCAGCCTGTGAAAGCGCGCACCGGCGGCAGCACCTTTAAAAACCCCGATGACGCAGACCCAGACGGGCTTAAAGCGTGGAAGTTGATTGATGCTGCCGGATGTCGCGGGCTTCGGGTTGGAGACGCGCAAGTTTCTGAGCAACATTGCAATTTCCTCATCAATCACGGCGTCGCAACAGCGCAAGATTTGGAAACGCTGGGCGAAACCGTGCGCCGACAGGTTCTCGACCATTCGGGCGTGACTTTGCATTGGGAGATTAAACGCATGGGGGAGGCGCGCCAATGAGCAAGACCCCGCATATTGCCGTCCTCATGGGCGGGTGGTCGCCGGAGCGAGACATTAGCTTGATATCGGGCGAGAAATGCGCCGATGCCCTGCGCGCGCTCGGCTATCAGGTCAGCGAGATTGATGTCTCGCGCCAGCTCGATGCGCAGCTTGGCGAAGTGCGTCCCGATATTTGCTTCAATGCGCTGCACGGTGTTGGCGGCGAAGACGGCGAAGTTCAGGGGTTGCTGGAAGTGCTGGAAATTCCTTACACCCATTCCGGCGTGCGCGCTTCGGCTTTGGCGATGGACAAGCATTTATCAAAACAGATTTTTGCCGCTGCCGGTTTGCCGGTCACCGAGTCGGTGCTTGTTGAGCAGGGTGTTAGCCAGCATCCGATGGTGCCACCCTATGTCGTCAAGCCGGTCAATCAGGGCTCCAGCGTCGGTGTCGATATTGTCGCTGAAGGCAGCAATAAAGTGCCCGATGCATTGAGCAAAAAAGGCTGGGCTTTTGACGGTGTCGCCATGGTGGAAAAATATATTGCCGGTCACGAATTGACCTGCGCCGTGATGGGTGACATGGCGCTTGATGTGATGGAAATCGTGCCGGTCAATGGTTGGTATGATTACCGCGCCAAATATGATGAGGGCGGCTCGCGCCATGACTGTCCGGCCGATATTGACGCGGCTTTGGCGGCGCGGATTCAAGAAGTCAGTCTGCAAGCTCATATGCTGCTGGGTTGCCGCGGCGTGACGCGCGCCGATTTCCGCTATGACGCGGCGCAAGATGATTTGGTGTTGCTCGAAATAAATACGCAACCCGGTATGACGCCGGTATCGCTGGTGCCCGAAATGGCGGCGCATCGCGGCATAGATTTCAATCAATTGGTGCAATGGATAGTGGAGGATGCCTCATGCCGAAGGTAATGCCGACAGGCAAGACGAACGAGAAAAGCCGGCCACGCTTAAGTGATATGCTGATTTCGCTTTTGGCCACCCCGTTTAATCTGATTTTTATCGGACTGAGAATTATCTGGTCAGGACGCAAATTGCGTTTGGCGGCGATTGCACTGACCATGATTGCCATTGCCGCGGTGGTTTTTCGTGTCGAGAGCTTCAGCCCATTGGCCGACATGCTGCGCGGTGAGACGTATAAGGCGACCGCTTCAGCCGGTTTCCGCGTCAATGATATTACCGTTGAAGGGCGCAAGCGCACGCAGCGTGACGATTTATTGGCAGCGGTAAATATTCGCCAAAATGATCCGATTTTTGCCGTCGATTTGCCGCAAATCCACGCGCGCATTGAGGCTTTGCCCTGGGTAGAGCGCGCCACTGTGCTGCGCCGCCTGCCCAATATTATTCACATTGATTTGCATGAGCGCGAGCCGTTTGGTTTTTTCAAAACCGGCAATAGCCTTTCCTTGATTGATGATAAGGGCGTAACCATTACCCGTGACCACTTGGCGCCTTTCGGTCATTTGCCGGTATTTTCGGGCAAAGGCGCAACGCTGCGTGCCAAGAACTTCATGGAAATGTTGCAGGCCTATCCGGTATTGAGAAACCGCATGGTGGCGGCGCATTGGAATAGCGGTCGTCGCTGGACGGTAAGGCTCGACCATGGCGGACAAGTGCATCTACCCGCCCATGGTGTTACCGATGCGCTTGACCGGTTAATGACGCTGGAAAAAGAGCGCCGCGTCTTGGCGATTGAAAATCAAGCCATTGATTTGCGGCTGCCCGATCGCGTCCTATTGCGTCCGGCCAATGAGCGGTCAAGCTCTTGGGATGATGTGGAAGAGGAGAGCGCTTCGTGAACCTGCCCCTCGACCAAAGCCGATTCAGCAAAGCGCGCAGCGTGCCCATGCGGCGCGGTGCCATTGCAGCGCTGGATGTCGGAACATCGAAGGTCGCTTGTTTGATTGGCGAGCACAGCGATGACGGCGCAGGGCGTCATATGGCGCGTATTTCAGGTTTCGGTCACCAGCTTTCTGATGGACTAAACGCCGGTCAGGTCATTGATATGCGCGCCGCCGAAGACAGTATTCGCGCCGCCGTCGATGCAGCCGAGCGCATGGCCAATATGCAAGTGCGGCAAGTGGTTATCGGCCTGTCGGCTGCGCATCTTGAAAGCCGCATTTGCCAAGCCGAAGTGCCGCTCAATGGTCACGCTGTCACGGAAGAGCATATGACGGCGGCCATGCGATATGCTTATGAAGAGTTTTGGACGGCCGATAATGAGATTTTACACGCAATTCCAATAGCTTATGAGATTGATGCCAGCACCGGCATTGCCGACCCGCGCGGCATGTTCGGTGACCGCTTGCGCGTCTCCATGCACATGATGTCAGCTCCGTCCGGGCCGGTGCGGAACTTATTGGGTTGCATAGAGCAGTGTCATTTGCAGTGCGAGAAACTGGTCGTCACGCCCTATGCCAGCGCTCTCTCGACACTGATGCAAGATGAACTTGATTTGGGTGTGCTGCATATGGATATGGGCGGCGGCACAACCAGTGTCAGCATTTTCTATGAAGGCGAGCCGCTTTTCACCGCCGTTGTGCCGGTGGGTGGCAAACATATTACCGCCGATATCGCGCACGGCCTCAATGTGTCGCTGGTCACGGCCGAGCGCATTAAGACGCTTTATGGCAGCGCACTAGCCACGCCGGTCGGAGAGCGCGAACAATTTGAAGTGCCGGTGATTGGCGGCGACCATCAGACCCTGCCGCGCAGCGAATTGACCAAAATCATTCGCCCGCGTCTCGAAGAAACTTTTGAAATGGTGCTTGAGCAAATCAATCGTTCAGGTTTGGGCCATTTGGCCGGTCGGCGAGCCGTTTTGACCGGCGGTGCGGCGCAATTAAACGGCGCCCCCGAGTTGGCGCATACGATTCTGGAAAAACAAGCGCGCGTGGCTGCGCCGATGCGCCTGACCGGTTTGCCGGAAGCCGCCGCCAAACCCTCATTTGCCGCTTGTGCCGGTCTGTTGACCTATGCCGGCCGCAATCATGCCGATGCGGTTTTGCAAGAAGCCGCGTCGGGGCCGCTGACATGGTTCGGCAAGTGGTTGCGGAGGAATTTTTAATGCAAGCAGAGATAAGAAATGTAGGTCCGTGGGAGATGAAGTGCATAGAGTCGACGCTGGTGTCGTCCTGGAAACGAGCAGCCCTTGATTTGGGCGATGGCTGTGCTGTTTTCAAACCAACTCAAAACGCGCCCGAAAATGGCGAGTCGAAAAGGAGAAAGCCATGAGTATTCAACTCACCGTTCCCCCGAAAAGGGAACTCAAACCTAGAATTGTCGTATTTGGAGTCGGAGGTGCCGGCTGCAATGCGGTCAATAATATGATTGCCGCCGGTCTCGAAGGGGTCGATTTTGTCGTCGCCAATACCGATGCGCAATCACTGAGCAATAATGCTGCCGACCGGCGTATTCAAATCGGTTCAAAACTGACGGAAGGCCTCGGCGCAGGTGCCGATCCTGAAATCGGTAAAGCCGCCGCTGAAGAAACTATGGCGGAAATTGTCGATATGCTGCAAGGCTCGCATATGGCCTTTGTCACAGCCGGTATGGGCGGCGGCACGGGCACGGGTGCAGCGCCGGTGATTGCCCGCGCCGCGCGCGAGCAAGGCATTTTGACGGTCGGCGTGATTACCAAGCCGTTTGACTTTGAAGGCGGTCGGCGTATGCGTGCGGCCACTGCCGGTATTGAAGAACTGGCCAAAGAAGTCGATACGCTGATTATCATTCCGAACCAAAATCTGTTCCGCATTGCCAATGCGCAGACGACATTTGCCGAGGCATTTGCCATGGCCGATGAAGTGCTGCATTCAGGCGTTGCCGGTATCACCGATTTGATGGTCAAGCCGGGTCTCATCAATCTCGATTTTGCCGATGTCAAAACGGTGATGAATGAAATGGGCAAGGCGATGATGGGCACAGGCGAAGCCGAGGGCGACAAGCGTGCCACGGAAGCCGCCGAAGCTGCCATTGCCAATCCGCTTTTGGAAGATGTCTCCATGCAGGGCGCGCGTGGCGTGCTCATCAACATTACCGGCGGCGATGATATGACGTTGTATGAAGTTGATGAAGCGGCCAATCGCATTCGTGACGAGGTTGACCCTGAATGCAATATCATTATCGGTTCGACCTTTGATGATGCGTTGCGCGGCACCATGCGTGTATCGGTGGTGGCGACGGGCATTGAAGCCGGTGCGCAATTAAAAGCACTGGATGGTGGTCAGGCCAATCCGCAGGTGATTGCCATGACACCGGGTGAAGCGGAAGCTGATATTGCTGCCGATATGCCTGCTGAGATGGAGCCGGCGGCCTCGCCAATGGCACCGATGGGCGAAGAAACAGAGATTGTTCCGACGCCGGAAGCGACCCCGGCAAGCTCAGGCCAGGAAGGCGAATTGCCCGGTTTCCTGACCGGTCAGCAAGCCGAAAAACCGGTGCGTCCGGCGATTTCCAAGCGTAAACGCTCATTTATTGACCGTGTCTTCGGTAATAAGAAAGCACCGCCGCCCGAGCAGAGCAAAGCCATGCCGAAAACCGATATGGCCGAAGCAGCGGTTGCAGAGCCGGTTGCACCGGCGGCGCCTTTGGAAGTGGCCGAAATTCCGGCTGCTCAACCACAAGTGCAAGAGCAGCCTGCGGCGTCGATTGATGAGTTGGACGCGCCGCAAGATGCGCCAACCCAAATTGTGGCGCAAGCCGAAGCACCGGCGGTGACAGCAGAAGCGGAAGCTGCGCCGTCGCTTGAATTGTCAACATCTGAAGCTGAGGACATCTCGGAAGCTATTGAGGAAGTCGCGGAAGCCCCCAAAGCTGCCGAGACTGCCGAAGCCCCGAAAGCACCTGAAGTATCAGCGCCCAGTGTTGATGCGGTTGCAGTGCAGCCGGTTGTGCAAACCACGATGGATACCGGGCCGACCATGTCGAGCGGGTCGTTTGAAGGCGACCAGTTGGATATTCCGGCCTTTTTGCGTCGGTAGAAAACGCGCGGCGCGGTTTAACTGCGCCGTATGATTTGGCTTTAAGCCATTTATACACGTCGGGCAGGCGCGCCTTATGCTTTCTCCATGCGCCTGTCCGACCATTTCTATCTATATGAGATGACGCGATCGCAATTGGCGACGCGCCACAATATCGCCAATCAGCCAAATGCCGGTCAAATTGACGCATTACGGCATTTATGCGTCGAGGTGCTGGAACCGGTGCGGCGGCATTTTGGTGTGCCGATTGTGCCGAGCAGTGGCTTTCGCAGCATGGCATTGAACCGGCTTTTGGGCAGTCAGGATTCCAGTAGCCATTGCGCCGGTGAGGCGGTGGATTTTGAGGTTATCGGCGTGGGTAATTTGGTTCTGGCGCATTGGATGGCGGAGAACCTCGTTTTTGACCAATTAATTTTGGAATATCCACAGGCCGATGACGAGCGTGCCGGTTGGCTTCATATATCTTATAAGCACACAGAAAACCGCGCTCAGTGCTTGACTCGACATCAAAACGGTTATGCGCGTGGATTGCCAAGACTGCAAAATGTTCTACAAAAGTTCCCAAAGGCGCAGAAAACGTAACAAAAGGCAATAAACTGTTATTTGTCGTGCCTTAGGTGCTTTTGTAGAACAGGCTCATGGAAAGCCCCAAGCGGGGCATTTATGAGGAAACCGCATGGCACCCCCCCCCGCCAGTATTGCCGAGATGACGGAACAGTTTACCGCTGCGCCGCTTTCTGCTTTGCCGCAAGCGGCGCGTTTGGGTGTCCGGCAAACAACCGTTGCCGAGGCGGCGACGCTGAGCGGCATCGGTTTGCACTCCGGTCGCCAAGTCAATGTGCGTTTGCTGCCTGCCGCTGCCAATACGGGCATTGTTTTCCTTCGTACGGATATTGAAGACCAGAGCGAAGCGCTTATCCCGGCACTGTGCGCCAGTGTTTGCGAAGTGACCTTATCTTCAAAAATCGGCAATCGTTTTGGCCATGTGGTCGGCACGGTAGAACATTTAATGGCTGCTTTTGCGGGTTTGCGCATTGATAATGCGATTGTTGAAATTGACGCGGCTGAAGTGCCGATTATGGATGGCAGCGCCAAACCTTTTGTTGACCTTATCAACCGCGCCGGTATTCGTGAATTGGGTGTGTCGCGCCGTGTGGTGCGGGTCACGAAGCCTGTGCGTGTCGAAAATGGCGACGCTTATTGCGAATTAATTCCGGATAATGAGCGCGTCTTCGAAGCTGAGATTGATTTTGATTGCGGCGCCATTGGTCGCCAATCTTATGCACTGACCCTTGATCAGGGTGATTTTGACACTGATGTCGTCAATGCCCGCACGTTCTGCATGGCGCAGCAAGTGGAAGACATGCACAAAGCCGGTCTGGCGCTTGGCGGTTCTATGGACAATGCCATTGTGGTTGACGGTGACGAGGTTTTGAACGAAGAGGGTCTGCGCTCGGCGGATGAATTCGTACAGCACAAATTGCTCGATGCTATTGGTGATTTATATCTGATGGGCATGCCGCTTATCGGTCGCTATCGCGGCTATAAGTCGGGTCATGCCCTTCACAATCGATTGCTCAATGCATTATTTGCTGATGAAACTTGCTTTGAGCTGGTTGAATTGGCGTCAGACGATGCCGTTCTGGCCGCTGAATAAGCCGTTTTAAACTTTTCTTTTTGCTCGGTTGTGCCAATCATGCTGGCTTCGCAGCTTATGATGCAGTAAAACAAGCCATCTGGAAGTGCGGAATCACATGAAAAATTTGATGGCAAAAATTCGTTTCTCCTTAAGTTTTGCGGCGGTGCTCTGTGTGGCGGCTTGCGGTGGCGCGCAGATTGAAGCCGAATATGTCGAGCGTCCCGTCGAGCAAATATACAATAGCGCGCATGAAGAATTGGCACTGGGCAATTATATTCTCGCGACGCAAGAATTTGATGAGGTGGAGCGCCAGCACCCTTATTCGCTATGGGCGCGCCGTGCTATGGTGATGGCCGCTTATACCTATTACCTGCAAAACAAATATGATGAAGCGACCGCCACGGCGCGCCGCTTTCTCGCGCTTTATCCCGGCAATAAACAAGCAGCTTATGCATATTATCTGATTGCCATGTCGCAATATGAACGGATTTCCGACGTCAGCCGCGACCAGCAAACCACGGAACTGGCAATGATTGCCTTGCAGGAAGTGGTGCGCCGCTATCCCGATTCTGACTATGCCCGTGATGCTTTATTGAAGATTGATCTGACAAAAGACAATCTTGCCGGCAAAGAAATGAGTGTCGGGCGCTTTTATCTCAATCGCCGCGAATATGCCGCCGCCGCAGGGCGCTTCCGCAATGTGATTGAAAGATATGGGCGCACCAGCCATGTGCCCGAAGCGCTGCATCGCTTGACCGAGGTTTATATGTCATTGGGCATTACGGCCGAAGCACAAAATTCAGCCGCCGTATTGGGTTTTAATTATCCCAACAGCCAGTGGTATCGCGACAGTTATTCGATTTTGGTAGAGCGAGACTTAAAGCCGGTGAAAGACGAAAAATCATGGATAAGCCGCGCCATTGACCGGATTTTATAGGGCGCGGGCATGCTGCTATCGCTCTCCATTCGCGACATTGTTCTGATTGACCGCCTCGACCTTGAGTGGCAACCCACCCTATGCACGCTGACCGGCGAGACCGGCGCCGGTAAATCAATATTGCTGGATGCATTGGGTTTGGCGACCGGTGCGCGCGGCGATGCCGGTCTGGTGCGGCAAGGCTGCACGCAAGGCAGCGTCACGGCGGTGTTTCAGCTGTCCGAAAAACATCCAATTCAAAAAATTCTCAGTGAGAACGGCCTTGACGAGGGCAGCCCGGTTTCCGAGTTGATTTTGCGTCGGCAGCAATCGGCTGATGGGCGCAGCCGTGCCTTTTGCAATGACCAGCCGATTGGCGTCAATCTGCTGAAGCAAATCGGTGGGACACTGGTTGAAATCCACGGTCAGAATGAGAGCCAAGCGCTGACCGACGCGGCAACGCAACGCAATTTGCTGGACGGTTTTGCCGGTCATACTGATATGGTTGCCGAGCTTGGCGTTCTGCACGGCGCGCAACAACACGCGCGTGCCGCATTGGCCGCTTATCGCGCTGAATTGGCCAAAGCCAGCGCCGATACCGAGTTCTTGACTCATGCGATTGCCGAATTGCAGGAGTTAAACCCGAAAATCGGCGAGGAAGTGGCGTTAGCAGATGAGCGGCTATTATTGATGAATGCCGAGAAAATTATCGGTGACTTGCGTGATGCCGAGGATTTCTTGCAAGGCGAGGGCAGTATTGAAACGGCACTTAATGGTGCTTTGCGTCGCCTTGAAAAAGCCGCGCCCGAAGCAGCCGGACAGCTTGATGATGCCATTTCAGCGATTGACCGCGCGCTGATTGAAGCGGGTGAGGCGCGTATCGCGGTTTCTGATGCAGCGGCGCGCATTACCAATAATCCGGCACGGTTGGAAGAAGTGGAGGGGCGTTTATTCGCTTTACGCGGTTTGGCGCGCAAGCACGATACGACTTGCGATGGCTTGCCGAATTTACTGGTCGAAATGGATGAGAAACTAAGCGCCATTCATGGTGGTAATGATCGGATGGCGGAATTGGAAACTGCAGTGAAAGACAGCGATGCGGCTTATGAGAAAGCGGCCATGGCCATTTCCGAGGCTCGCCATGCCGCTGCCGCGCGCTTGGACGATATGGTCAATCAGGAATTGCAGCCGCTCAAACTTGATGGCGGCAAGTTTTCAACCCTGATTGAGCGCGTCGCTTTGGAAGACGGCGCGGCGCATGGCATTGATAAGATAAGTTTTGTGGCCGCGACCAATCCCGGCATGGCGCCGGGGCCGATTGCCAAGATCGCCTCGGGCGGTGAATTGGCGCGCTTCATGCTGGCCTTGAAGGTTTCTTTGGCGACAGAAGGACATGGCGGCACATTAATATTTGACGAGGTTGATGCCGGTGTCGGTGGGGCTGTGGCCGAAGCCGTCGGCACGCGGCTGCACCGTCTGGCACAAAACGGGCAAATTCTGGTGGTCACTCATAGCCCGCAAGTGGCGGCGCGCGGTGACCATCATTGGCAAGTCAGCAAGAGCGGCGAAAACGGCTCGGTCAGCACCAATGTTGTGCCATTGCTTGATAATGCGCGGCTGGAAGAAGTTGCGCGTATGCTGTCGGGCGCTGATATTACCGACGAGGCACGCGCCGCCGCACAGCGTTTGTTGGAGACGGGGTGATGGCGGCGGACACGCCGGTCGATGCGCTTGGCAAGGCCGAGGCCGAAGCCGAATTGGCGCGGCTCGCCGCCGAGATTGCCGCGCATGATATCGCCTATCATCAACAGGATGCGCCGCTTATATCGGACGCTGATTATGACGCCTTGCGCCGCCGGAATGACGAGATTGAAGCCCGCTTTCCTGACTTGAAGCGCGGCGACAGCCCGAGCGAGCAGGTCGGGGCAGCACCGACAAGCGCCTTTGGAAAAGTGGAACATGTCGTGCCAATGCTGTCATTGGGCAATGCCTTTGACGATGGTGATGTCATCGATTTCGACACCCGTATTCGACGCTTTTTGAATTTGGATGCTGACGTGGAATTGGTGTTTACCTCGGAGCCGAAAATTGACGGCCTGTCAGCCAGCTTGCGTTATGAGAAAGGCGCATTGGTGCAGGGCGCAACGCGCGGCGATGGTCGCGTCGGCGAAGACATTACCGCCAATCTCAAAACCCTGCCCGATATACCCCATCACTTGCCGACCGGTGTTCCCGATATTGTTGAAGTGCGTGGCGAGGTTTATATGAGCCATGCCGACTTCGCTGCGCTGAATGAACGCCAAGAAGCCGAAGGCGGTAAAATATTTGCCAATCCGCGCAATGCGGCGGCCGGCAGTCTGCGCCAGCTTGACCCTGAAATGACCAAACAGAGGCCTTTAAAGTTTTTTGCCTATGCGTGGGGTGAAATGGACGCCATGCCGGCGGATACGCAAAGCGGTATGATGGATTGCTTTCGCGACTGGGGGTTCAATGTAAATCCGGCTTTCCTGACCGCTCATGACACGGCCGGACTACTGGCTCATTGGGCAGAGATTGAAAACCGCCGTGCCGCGCTGGATTATGATATTGACGGCATGGTCTATAAGGTTGATCGGCTGGATTATCAAAACCGCCTCGGCTTTGTCTCCCGCGCGCCGCGCTGGGCGATTGCCCATAAATTTCCCGCCGAGCAAGCGACCACCACATTAAATGATATCGATATTCAAGTCGGGCGCACCGGTGCGTTGACGCCGGTTGCCAAGCTCGCACCGGTAACCGTTGGCGGTGTGGTGGTCTCTAACGCCACTTTGCACAATGCTGATGAGATTGCGCGTAAAGATATTCGCATTGGCGACCGCGTGGTCATTCAGCGCGCCGGTGACGTTATTCCGCAAGTGGTGCGTGTGCTGCCCGAGGCGCGCAAGGCCGACAGTCAGCCATTTGATTTCCCGACAATTTGCCCGGCTTGTGGTGCCGAGGCCCTGCGCGAAGTGCGCGATGATGGCGAGGCCGATGTGGTGACGCGGTGCTCGGCCGGATTTACCTGTCCGGCGCAAGCACGCGAGCGCTTGAAGCATTTCGTCTCGCGCGCGGCACTCGATATTGAAGGCTTAGGGCAGAAGCAAATTGATGATTATTGGGCGCTGGGCCTTATCAGAACGCCGCAGGATATATTTACCCTGCAGACGCGCTTTGAAAATAATCCGCCGGAAATTTGGCAATATACATCGGGCAGTAAAGACAAAATCGGCACGCTGAAAGAAAGCGCGCGCAAGCTTTTTAGCGCCATTGAAAGCCGTAAAACAGCCGACCTTGACCGCTATATTTTCGCGCTTGGTATTCGCCATATTGGCGAAACATCGGCGCGGCTTTTGGCCCGTCACTATTTATCTTTATCGGCCATGATGCAGGCAGCGCAAGCAATGGCCGCCGGCGATGAAAGTGCGCTCAGCGAGATTGAGGCATTGGACGGGGTCGGCAAGGCGCTGGTCGATGCGCTTATCGGCTTTTTTGCCTCGGAAGAAAACCGCATTGCCGTGGCTGCACTGCTTGAGGTCGGTGTCAATCCAACACCGCCTGAACAAATGGCCACTGATACGCCGGTTGCCGGAAAGACAATTGTTTTCACCGGCACGTTAGAAAAAATGACCCGCGCTGAAGCGAAAGCACGCGCCGAGGCTTTGGGGGCGAAAGTGGTCGGCTCGGTATCGGCCAAGACCGATATTTTGGTTGCCGGTCCGGGGGCAGGTTCAAAGCTTGCCAAGGCGACAGAGCTTGGGGTTGAAGTCCTCACCGAAGAACAGTGGATCGAACTGGCACAAGCCTAGAGCGATTTGCAATTGGCCTTGAGCCAGCTTTTTGTGGATTTATCGACCATGGGCAAAAGGGTTTTCTGCACCCGCTTATGATAAGCGTCGAGCCAGGCAATTTCAGCCGCACTCATTTGGCTTTTATCTATCAGGCGGCGGTCAATCGGAGCCAGCGTCAGCGGCTCAAACCCCATCATCGGACACGCGCCTCTGGTTTTTTTGAGGGGCGTTACATATTGCAGGTTTTCAATGCGAATGCCGAATGCATTGGTTTTGTAATAGCCCGGCTCATTGGAAACAATCATACCTTCTTCCAGTGCCACCGTGCCGCCTTTTGAAATGCGCTGCGGCCCTTCATGCACGGAAAGATAGCTGCCGACGCCATGGCCGGTGCCGTGGTCAAAATCCAGCCCGACTTCCCACAGCGGCGCGCGTGCCAGCGTATCCAATTGCATGCCGTTTGTGCCGGGCGGAAAATGTGCCATAGCGAGGGCAATATGACCGCGTAAAACACGGGTAAAGGCATCAATAGCGCCGGCCGGTGCTTTGCCGCCCTCAACCAATACCGTGCGTGTGACATCTGTTGTGCCTTGCTGATATTGCCCACCACTGTCGATGAGATAAAGATCGCCCGGCTTAATGGCGCGATTGGTCTTTTCCGTCACGCGGTAATGCACAATTGCCCCATTGGGACCGGTGCCGGAAATCGTATCAAAACTCAAATCCAATAATTTTCCCGACGCGGCACGGCAAGCTTCGGCCTGCTTGGCGGCGCAAATTTCCGTCAGTTCGCCTTTGCCGGCATTTTTGTCAAACCACGCCAGGAAATTGCACAGTGCCGCCCCGTCCATTTCATGCGCCGTAATGCTGGCTTTAATCTCGGCCTTGTGCTTGGCCGCTTTCGGCAAGGCGCACGGGTCGGTGATGCGCACCAAATTTACATCTTGCATTTGTTCGGCAAACCAAGCCGGTGTATTGCTCGGGTCAAAGGCCACTGTTTTGCCTTTCAGTGCTTTCAGTTTGGCCAGCATATCGCCTTGCCGATGCAGACGCAGGCCGCGGCCAATATGCGCACGCACCGTCGCATCGACGCGGCTTTGACGAATGAACCAATCAAAGCTGCCGTTTTTATTGAGCAGTCCGAAAGATAGGGCAAATGGCGTATGCGGCACATCAGTGGCGCGAATATTCAAAAGCCAGGCAATATTTTCAGGCTGCGCCACAAGCAACATATCATGGCCGGCCGTCTTCATCTCAGCCGCCAGTGCTTTGCGTTTTTGTTCTGAGCTGCGACCGGCAAACCGCGTCGGTTGAATGACCACCGGCGAATCCGGCAGCTCAGGGCGGTTATGCCAATCGGCATCGAGCGGGTTTTCATCAAGCAACACCAGTCGTGCACCCTTGGCGGAAAGGCGGTCGCGATAGGCTTTCACCGCCGTCTCACTGTGCAGACGCGGGTCAAGGCCGATTTCCATACCTTTCTTCACTGTGGCAGCAAGCCATTGCGACGGCGCGGTTTGCATAATATCGACAATGGAAAACAGCTTGGTGTCGGTTTGTTTCGGCGCTTGTAAAATATAGCGGCCATCGACAAACAAGGCGGCTTTGCGCGCCAATATAATCGCCGTGCCGGCTGAGCCGCCAAAACCGGATATATATTTCAAGCGCTCATTGGCGGCGGGCACATATTCGCCCTGATATTCGTCCTCGCGCGGCACAATCAGTCCGTCCAGCTTGCGCTTGGCGAGACGTGCGCGCAGCGCCTTTACACGGGGCGCGACGTCATTGGTTGAATGGTCGTCGTCAAAGTTTTGAAACATAACTTACTTTATCGCTTAAAGCAGAGGCTCGTCCATGCCTCTATGACAATTTTCTGCTCGACCACCAAATCATGCGAACGATAACGCGCGATCACACGGCGCGCTTGCTCATTAAGTATGCCGGACACAATCACCCGCCCATGTGGGGTTAAATGGCGTTTGAAATCAGCGGCCAAATCACGCAATGGCGCGGCCAGTATATTGGCTAATATCAAATCAAAGCGCTTTGCCTGATAAGCGCGATGCGCCATGCCCTCAGCCGTGAAGCAATGAATGCGCGGAGCAACGCCATTCAAGCGGGCATTGGTTCTTGTCACGGCGACGGCGGTCGGGTCATTATCACTGGCGAGAATATGGCACGCGCCCGTTTTGGCGGCTGCAATGGCCAGCACGCCCGAGCCGCAGCCAATATCGGCAATATGGTGCGGCGCATGTGCTTTCATATGCACAGCCATCAAAGCCAAGCACCCTTGTGTTGTGCCGTGATGGCCGGAGCCGAAAGCATTACCGG
Source organism: Alphaproteobacteria bacterium (assembly GCA_949498175.1). Taxonomy (GTDB): domain Bacteria; phylum Pseudomonadota; class Alphaproteobacteria; order RS24; family RS24; genus UBA8337. Next base: position 20,388 of record CATDDF010000003.1, read on the forward strand.
CTTGCATTTCAATATTGCGCCAAGCACCGGCGCGTGGCGCATCATGGCTACCATGCAAATAGAACGGCGGCACAATGACCGGCGGCAGGCCTTTTTGGCTTTCGCTGACCCAATCCTTATCGGGCAATGGTGCCAAATCGGCAATCGCATCAGTCGGTAAAGCGAGCGCCCCCACATTCGGTTCCGTTTCAAAATAAACCTCGAAACGCGTCGCTTCATTATCAACATCGGTGGCCCATATGGTCGCGCCGAAATTCTCGAGCGCGGTCTCCGCGGCTTCCTTGTCGATGGTGGTAAATGTCAGTTTCCAAGCGCTGGGCATAAGCGGTCATGCGGCCGTCAGTGCTTTTCGACATAATTATCGAGCACTTTTTTGGTTCCCGCTTTTTCAAATGCGACGGTCAACTTATTGCCTTCAATCGCCTCAATGCGGCCATAGCCGAATTTTTGGTGGAATATGCGCTCACCGCGCTTAAACGCGCTGGTGCTCATGGAAGAAACAACCGGTTCGGCGCGCGCATTAATGGTCGGCGGCGCGCTTTGTTTGTAAGAACTGCGATTGTTTTGCGCCCGTTGCCAGCCGGGGCTGTTATAGCTGGACGTCGAAAAATCATTATTGAAGCGGCTTTGGTTCGAAAAACCGCCAACCGCATGGTCGCTTTCAGCCACTTCGACATGGTCTTGCGGCAATTCATCGATAAAGCGCGACGGCAAAGCCGAGTTCCACTGGCCGTGCGTGCGACGATTGCCGGCAAAGCTGATGGTGGCGCGCTGTTTGGCGCGGGTAATGCCGACATAAGCGAGGCGGCGTTCTTCTTCCAAGCCTTTTGTGCCGCTTTCGTCGAGGCTGCGCTGGTGGGGAAACAAGCCCTCTTCCCAACCGGGCAGGAACACGCTTTCAAATTCCAACCCTTTGGCGGCGTGCAGCGTCATGATGGAGACTTTATCTTCATTGTCATCATTGGCTGCTTCCATGACTAAAGAAATATGTTCAAGATAGCCGGTCAGCGTCTCAAACTCTTCCATAGAGCGCACAAGTTCTTTCAAGTTTTCCAACTTGCCCGGCGCATCGGGTGATTTATCGGCCTGCCACATGGCGGTATAGCCGCTTTCATCGAGCACCAGTTCGGCCAACTCCGTATGCGTCATGGTATCGACCAATGAGCGCCAATGGGTGACGGCCCGCACAAAGCCGGTCAAAGCGCGCCGCGCGGCCGGTTTCAACTCTTCCGTATCGATAATGTCTTCAGCCATGCGGAACAGCGATTTGCCTTGCCCGCGCGCCGCATTTTGCAGCGTCTGCATGGCGACATTGCCGAGGCCACGGCGCGGCTTATTGCAAATCCGTTCAAAAGCCAAATCATCGTCGATTTGCGCAATCAGCCGCAAATAAGCATTGGCATCGCGAATTTCCGCGCGTTCATAAAAGCGCGGGCCGCCAATCACGCGATAGGGAATGCCCAAAGAAATAAAACGGTCTTCAAATTCGCGCATTTGGAATGAGGCGCGCACCAGAACCGCCATTTCATTAAGCGCCTGACCGCTGCGTTGATAGGCTTCAATGTCATCGGCCGTCATGCGTGCCTCTTCTTCGCCATCCCATACGCCGCGTACTTTTACCGGGTCGCCATCTTCATTGCTGTCGGTCCAGAGGGTTTTGCCGAGGCGGCTCTCATTGGCGGCAATCAGGCCGGAGGCGGCACCCAAAATATGCGGTGTTGAGCGGTAATTGCGTTCCAGCCGTATTACTTGCGCGCCTTCAAAATCCTTTTCGAAGCGCAAAATATTGTCGACCTCGGCACCGCGCCAGCCGTAAATTGATTGGTCATCATCGCCGACGCAGCAAATATTAATGTGCCCCTGCGCCAGCAAACGCAGCCAGAGATATTGCACCGCATTCGTGTCTTGATATTCATCGACCAAAATATGTTTGAAACGTTGCTGATACTCGCTCAGCACCGCTTCATTTTCGCGAAACAGGCGCAAACATTCGAGCAGCAAATCGCCGAAATCGGCGGCATTGAGTATTTTCAACCGTTTTTGATAATCGGCATAAAGCTTACCGCCCAAGCCATTGGCAAAAAAACCGGCTTCGCCTTCCGGCACATTTTCAGGCATCCAGCCACGGTTTTTCCAGCGATCAATCAAAATCGCCATTTGTCGTGCCGGCCAGCGCTTTTCATCGATATTCTCGGCCTGAATAAGCTGTTTCAGCAGCCTTATTTGGTCATCGGTGTCGAGAATGGTGAAATCGGGCCGTAAATCGACCAATTCGGCGTGAATCCTCAATACTTTCGCCGATAATGAGTGAAATGTCCCTAGCCAGGGCATGCCCTCAACGGTTTCGCCAAGCATTTGGCCGATGCGCTCCTTCATTTCGCGCGCCGCCTTATTGGTAAAGGTAACGGCGAGAATTTGGCTCGGCCAAGCCTGTTGCGTGGCAATCTTAAAAGCAATGCGCGTGGTCAGCGCGCGTGTCTTACCGGTGCCGGCACCGGCCAGCAAGAGAAGCGGCCCGTCATCGGCGGTGACGGCAGCTTTTTGCTCATCATTCAACCCGTCGAGCAAAGGCTCAAGGCGGCGCGCCTGTCCGGCCGCGCTGGCGCGCTCAGATATGCTGCCACCTTGCGGCTGCGGCGCAGGGGGTGGGGCGTCAGCGCCCAAATCGAACGGGTCGTTTTCCATCCATCTCACCTAATTTGATTCGCTCACTATAGCATTTCGTGCATTTAGGCCGAACCTATCTAGCCAATCACTTGCGACATTGTTAGTCTCGGCATTCGAGATAACAATAGGTCGTCATGCCGCGCTTTCCCTATCTTTCTTCCATTTTTCTGCTGCTGTCATTGGTCATGGCCGCTGTGATTGTGCCGAATAAGGCGCGAATTCTGCCGCCGGTGCAACAAATCGAAAGCGATTTATCGACGCGCTTTGACGGCGCAGTGAAAATCGACGGTGCTGTGCGCTTGCGTTTTTTACCGCGGCCACAGCTCATTATCGACAAGGTCAGCTTCAGCGACAGTAAAGACGCTGAGGCATTGTTCGCTGCCACCATACCGCGCCTGGTTATTGACTTGAATGTGACCGAATTGGTGCAGGGGCGCTTCTCATCGCGCTCTTTCGCCTTGCTCAGGCCAAATGTGCAAATGCGATTGGCTGACCGCCCCGCCGCTTTGCTGGCCGGATTGCACGGCGTATCATCGCCGCCGATAGACATATTGAATGGCGATTTTCGCATTATCGGTCTCGACCCGCTGCGACCATCACATGAGACAAAAATAGCGGAAATGTCGATCAAGCTTGCGGGCAAACAGGCCGATGGCACAATGTCGCTCCTGCTACAAAAATCACTGTCGAGCGGTCAAATAGGGCAGTTGCGCTTGACCATTGGCGCAATGGCAAGCGAGACCCAAATTAACCTCACTCTCGGTCTCGGTATTAATGAGCAGTTTCAATTTAACGGCTTTTTGTCTGGCCTCGATGCGCAATGGCGGCTCGATGGCGAGGTTGAATTAATGTCTGACAATATGCTCGCCAATGCCATTGAGGCCCGCTTGCCGGTCAGTCTGCTGCCCGACGGAAGGCGGCTCGCCCTGTCGGGTTTGGTGCGCGGTTCGTCATCCGGTTTGCGTTCTGACAGTTTGGAAATCGAAGCGCTTAACACAATTTTTCGCGCGCGCATGGCATTAAACTGGCCGCGCCGCGCCGGAGAAACACCAATGCTAGACGGGCGTTTGTCTACCGGATCCGTCAATCTTGATTTGATGCGCCCGAATTTCGATTTAAGAACCCAGGCTTTGCTCGGCCAATTGTGGCGTACTCTCGCTCCCGATCTTGCCATATCTATGACGCTGGAAGCTACGCGCTTTACCATTGGCGGTGAAACCGGCTCCGATCTGTCTGCCGATATTGAGCAAAAGGCCGAAATATTGCGGGTGCAGCGACTAAATCTTAATTTGCCGTTCCGTTCATCTTTATTGGCCTCGGGGCGTTTCAGCCTGGCCGATGAAAACCCAGCATTTGAAGGAAATTTCTCTGCCCGTTCTTCCGATACATTGGCTTTGCTGCTGTGGCTCGGCAATCGATATGGCGTGGATTTTTCAGCCCTAGCCGAGACGGTTGACGAAGCTCAATTTCAGCGCACCTCATTGGTCGGCGATGTGACCTTCGACAATAACGGCCTGGACTTGAAGGGTCTGGCCGGTCGTCTCGGCGATGACTATTTTTCGTCAGAGATAAAACTGTCTGATTTGGCAGTGCAAGAGGCGGATATAATGTTCAATATCAATCGACTCGATTTGGCCGATTGGGGCATCGTAACCGGCGGCTCTGCGGCACGCGATGGAGGTCTTGTGAGCATTTGGCCGCAAATCAATCGCTTATTGGGCGACCTCATGCACGAAGCTAATGCGCGGCGCTTGATTGATTTTGACATAAATGTCGGCCGCGTATTTGCCGATACGCGGCGCATCGGGTCGGCGCGTATTGAAGGGCGGTTAAATGACCGCGCCTTAGAGCTTGAAACGCTGCATCTGGCAAATTTTGATAATGCCGATATTCGTTTGGCGGGCCGCGTGAATTATGATGCCGCTTTGGCCTATGGGACACTGGCATTGTCGGCTGAAAGCGACTCGTCAGAATGGCTGCGTGAACCGATATTTTCGCTTTTTGCCCCGCTTGACTTTACTGCCGCAGCTGCCAGCCGCCTTGCCGTTGAAATAAATCTCACGGCGCCGGAGTCTGCGGATTGGCCGAAGGTTTTATATTCAGCGACGGGTGATATTGGTGGCGCGGAACTTGACCTCACAATGAGTACGCCGACCCGGTCGCTTGCCTATGTGGAAAGCGGTACGGAAATGAAGCTCGCCTTGAAAGGTGCGGCGAATGACATGGCACGATTGTTTTTACTGCCTGCCTCCTATAACGATGCAGCGCTTGGTGACATGCGGTTAGATTTGACTGCATCGGGCAATGATTTGTTTTCACTAGCCACTGACATGGTGCTGGCCAATGACCGTCTGGCCTTGAACGGAACATTGCGGGCAGGAACAGGCGGCAATTCTCTAGCGGGGGCGCTGGAGTTTGATTTGGCGCAATTTTTGCCCTTGCTCGCGCCGGCCAGTGATTGGTCGCCTGTGGCGGCGCGGGGCAAGGTTCAACTTATTGCCGCGCCTGAAAATACCAGCTTTTCAGGTCTTGAGATGAATTTCAGTGGCGGGCGCGTTTCAGGCGAGGGGGTTTTGCAAAGCGGCGACGCCCTGCCGCGCCTGAATATGAATATGGCGGTCGAGAATGTCGATTTGAGTTGGTTGTTGCCGATGCGAGAAGCGGAAAATTGGAACGAGGGTCAGCTACGCTGGGCTTTGTTTGGGCGCAGCAATGCCGATATTCAGTTACGCGCGATAAATTCGCGCTTCGGGCCGATAATGCTCGACAATCTGAGCGGACGGTTGAAATTGACCGAAGGTGTATTGGAAGCGCCGGAAGTCACGCTCAATCTTTTGGGTGGCACAATGACAGCCAATGTTTTGGCCGAGGGCGGTTTCTTGACACCGCGCTTTGCCATTAATGCCCAATTTGCCGAGATTAACCCGACATCGCTTATCGCGGCGCAATATGGCAATGCCCTGGTCGATGCGCCGGTGAGCGGCTCTCTTATGTTGGAAGGTCGCGGCAGCAGCGCCCGTGCCGTCATGGCGGCGTTGAGCGGGGAGCTGAATTTTGAAATATCTCCCGGAAATCTGACATTCTTTGATGCTGTCGGTTTTGCCGATGCCGCACGGATTGCCAATTTTGCAGGAGATGCCAACACTTTGGTCGCGCAACATACCGGCTTACATCGGCTGAGTTTTGCCCGTGGTCTGGGCCGCGCCAATCTCCGCAATGGTGTGCTTGATGCCGCCAGTGCCGATTTTGTTTTTGCCGATGGTTTGAATGAAGCACGGCTTGAAGCGGCAATGGATATGGTGGGTCTTGAGGTCGATGCGGCTTTTGCGCTTTATCCTCTTGATCGTCAAAGGCCTGTCATATGGCGTGTAAGCGGTGATTTTGAGAAGCCGATTGTGGAAATTGACGCATCGGCTTTTAATGCTAATTCAGCCGCGCCCAGCGCAACACCGCCACCCGCAAGGTAGATGACAGGCTGGCCTCGCGGGTTTCGGCGTCTAGCTGACGAATAAGGTCGGGCACGGATTGCTTGTTCTGTGCCGCCATTTCCTTAAGCGTATCCCAAAATATCGGCTCCAATGACACGCTGGTCGCGTGACCGGCAATGGTGATGGAACGTTTTTCGGGTTTCATGAGCTTATTTTGGCGCAATCATATCTTCCGGACGGACTATGGTGTCGAATTCTTCTTCCGTTACAAAGCCGCCTTTAACGGCTTCTTCGCGCAATGTTGTGCCGTTTTTATGCGCCGTTTTGGCAACCGTGGTCGCATTGTCATAGCCGATTGTCGGGGCCAATGCCGTAACCAGCATGAGCGAGCGTTCCATCAGTGCAGCGATATTGTCTTCATTGGCCTTAATGCCGACAACGCAATTATCGGAGAAGCTGACCGCCGCGTCACCAAGCAGACGAATGGATTGCAGCACATTGGCGGCAATCACGGGTTTGTAAACATTCAATTCAAAATGGCCTTGCGAGCCGGCAAAAGAAACGGCCGTATTATTGCCCATCACTTGCGCGCAGACCATGGTCAGCGCTTCGCATTGCGTCGGATTGACCTTGCCCGGCATGATGGAGGAGCCGGGCTCGTTTTCCGGCAGCCTCAATTCACCCAAACCGGAGCGCGGGCCGGAGCCGAGCAGACGAATATCATTGGCGATTTTGAACAAGGAGACGGCTACCTCATTGAGCGCGCCATGCGCCTCAACCATGGCGTCATGCGTCGCCAACGCTTCAAATTTATTCGGCGCGGTGACGAAAGGCAGCTTGGTATAGGCCGCCACTTCATCGGCAAATTTTTCGGCAAAACCGACTTTCGCATTAATGCCGGTGCCGACCGCCGTGCCGCCCTGTGCCAATTCATAGAGTTTCGGCAGCACGCCTTCGACGCGCGCAATGCCGTTTTCGACCATAGCGACATAGCCGGAAAATTCTTGCCCCAGAGTCAGCGGCGTCGCGTCTTGTGTATGGGTACGCCCGATTTTGATAATATCCTTGAAGCTTTGCGCCTTATCATTCAGCGCATTGTGCAATTGCTGCAGGCTCGGTACCAGCATATGAACGATTTCTTCCGCCGCCGCGATATGCATGGCGGTCGGGAAAGTATCATTGGATGATTGACTGCGATTACAATGGTCATTCGGGTGCACCGGTTCCTTTGAACCCATTGTGCCGCCGAGCATTTCAATGGCGCGATTAGAGATGACTTCATTGGAATTCATGTTGGATTGTGTGCCTGAACCGGTTTGCCAAACAACAAGCGGGAAATGATCGTTCAGCTTGCCTTCCGCCACTTCACCGGCAGCGCTGACAATGGCCTCACCGATTTCTTTTTCCAAATTGTCGAGCTTCATATTGGCTTTGGCGGCTGACATTTTAACAATGCCGAGCGCCCGCACCAGCGGCAGCGGCATGGTTTCCGTGCCGATTTTGAAATTGCCGAGCGAGCGCTGCGTCTGCGCGCCCCAATATTTATCGGCGGCGACTTCCAATGGGCCAAAGCTATCGGTTTCGGTGCGCGTATCGGCCATTTTTCACTCTCCAATGGAAATTTTATCAGTAAGCGGTCTAACACGGTGACCGCATGCCACCAATATATCCGCTAATATTGGGCGTTGAAAACTATTTATCGCGAAAGCTGTCGAGACTGACCACTTCGCCGCTCTTATCGTCAGTTTTTTTACCCGGCGCACCGGATTGGTCTTCTTCTGCCGATAAAATGGCATCAACCATAGTGTCTTGGTTTTCAATCGCCGCCAAGTCGATATCAGGGGCATCGACATCAAACATCAGTCCGAAGGCGACGCTGGGGTCATAAAATTTGCTGACCGCGGAAAACGGCACGGTCAATCTTTCCGGCGTGTCATTAAAACTCAGCGTCACATGAAAAGCATCTTCTTCAATTTCCAAATCGTCAAATTGGTTTTGCAGCACAATGGTAATTTCTTCCGGATGCTGGGCGCGCAGCTTGTCGGAAATCACTACGCCGTCGGCTTGCGTGTAATATGTGATGTAAAAATGATGCGCGCCGGCGAGGCCGTCTGTCGCCGCTTCCTGCATGACTTTGCGCACCATGCCAAGCAGTGCCGCTTGGGCACGGTCTGCATATTTATAAATGTCGCCGGAATCATCGCTTGTGTCTGTCATATGTTTTGCCTGCTTGCCTTTCGGCCAATTAAAAGTGGAAGGCTTCTGTTGCCAGGTGCCTTCCGAACCCCGCCACCACCGGCGAAGGCGGTGGACTTTAAATGAAGTCGTGTGACTGCTTACGCAGCGACAGCTACTTCCGCATAGTTGTCATTTGCAACTACTAAAGTGGCCCGATAACGATGGTGCCATGCCGAGCGACGGAAACATCCTTTACGCCCTCGTCGATCCTGGTTCGCCCCCGAAACATGAAAGAATTGGTGGAGGCGCCGGGTACTGCCCCCGGGTCCGATGGGTTTATTGCGAAGCCCGTTTATCGCCATAGTCGGCAAGCCGACAGCGCTAATATAACAGTTTACACAGCAAATTAACAGTGCGGCGGTAAAGCCCGTTGCGAATCTTCCATCGAAAAGGGCAAATTAGATGTATGAAGCAATATCTTGACCTGCTTGAGCATGTGTTGCACCACGGCGTGCAGCGTGATGACCGCACCGGTACCGGCACTTTGTCCGTGTTCGGCCATCAAATGCGTTTTAATTTGGGCCATGGTTTTCCGGTTTTGACGACCAAAAAGCTGCATTTGAAATCCATTATTCATGAATTGTTGTGGTTTCTCTCGGGCGATACCAATATCGCCTATTTGAAAGAAAACGGCGTTTCGATTTGGGATGAATGGGCCGATGCGGACGGTAATCTCGGGCCGGTTTACGGCAAGCAATGGCGCAGCTGGCAGACGCCCGGCGGGGCGCATATTGACCAAATTACCGCTTTGGTGGAGCAGTTGAAAAACAACCCTGACTCGCGTCGTCATATCGTCACGGCTTGGAATCCGGCCGATGTCGATAATATGGCACTGCCGCCTTGCCACTGTTTGTTCCAGTTTTATGTCGCCAAAGGCAAACTGTCGTGCCAGCTCTATCAGCGCTCAGCCGATATTTTTCTCGGTGTGCCGTTCAACATTGCGTCTTATGCACTGCTGACGCAAATGCTGGCGCAGGTTTGCGACTTGGAAGCCGGAGATTTCGTGCATACGTTGGGCGATGCACATCTTTATCTCAATCATATCGACCAAGCACGCACGCAATTGCAGCGCCGCCCGGGGGTTTTGCCGAGCATTAACATCAACCCCGACAAAAAAGATATTTTCGGCTTTGTCTTTGATGATTTCGAATTGGTTGATTATGTCGCCCAAGACCATATTCCCGCGCCGGTTGCCGTTTAGCCATGCCGGTGATTGAGATGGTGGTGGCCGTTGCCGAAAACGGCATTATCGGCAAAGACGGTGATATGCCATGGCAACTGCCGTCCGATCTCAAACATTTCAAACAAGTGACAATGGGTTGCCCGATTATTATGGGACGGCTGACATGGGAAAGTATCGGTCGGCCTTTGCCCGGTCGGGTGAATATTGTCATCAGCCGCAGCGCGTTGGATTTGCCCGACGGGGTGGTTGGCGTTGCCACACCTGAGGAAGCGTTGGGCGCGGCGGGTGATGCTGAGACGGTGATGATCATCGGCGGCGGGCAGATTTATAGATTATTCGAGCCGCAGGCGACGACCATTCATCTGACTGAAGTTCACGCCACGCCTGATGGCGACACAGCATTTGCTTTGCAAAACCCCGATGATTGGCACGAGGCGGCGAGCGAAAGATTTTCGGCTGGCGAAAACGATAGCGCCGATTATAGTTTTATCACGCTGAAACGCATTTAAGCGGGGAGGGTGATATGCGCGAAATTGCTTCAGGCCTATTATTTCCCGAAGGGCCGATTGTTATGGATGATGGTTCGGTCATATTGGTTGAGATTGCGCGCGGCACATTGAGCCGCGTTACCCCTGACGGAAAAATCGAAGTGATTGCCGAAACCGGCGGCGGGCCGAACGGTGCAGCCATTGGCCCCGATGGCGCGGTTTATATTTGCAATAATGGCGGCTTTGAATGGCACGATGTCAACGGCTTGCTGTTTGCCGGCGATATTGCGCAAGATTATTCGGGCGGGCGCATTGAACGGGTCGATTTGGCGACCGGCAAAGTCGAGGTGCTATATACGGAAGTAAACGGCAATCCGCTGCGCGGGCCCAATGATATCGTTTTCGATGGACAAGGCGGTTTTTGGTTCACCGATTTGGGCAAAGGGCATGGCCGATTGAAAGACCGAGGCGCCCTGTTTTACGCCAAAACCGATGGCAGTCACGTCGAGGAAATGGTGTTTCCCGTTGAAACCGCCAATGGTGTCGGTCTCAGTCCTGATGAAGATTATGTCTATGTCGCCGAAACACAAGGCGCGCGCCTCTGGCGTTGGAAACTTGACGGGCCGGGCAAGCTGGCCGAGAGCGGACGCACGGGCCAGAAAAATTTTGTTGCTTCGCCGGAAGGCTATAGCTTTTTCGACTCCATGGCGGTCGAGGCCGATGGCACGGTTTGTGTCGCGACCATTATGAATGGCGGCATTTCACGTATCAATCCGGCAACCGGCGATATTCGCCATGTGCCGACCGGCGACCCGATGACCACCAATATTTGCTTTGGCGGGGAAGATTTGAAAACCGCTTACATTACCGCTTCAGGCACCGGACGCTTGCTGGCGACCGAATGGGACACGCCCGGCCTGCCGCTTAATTTTCTGAATAAGTAGAGACAAACTCCGGCAGCACGACGGCTTGCCCGCAATGGCGGTTGCCGTCGGCGTCGACTTGCATAAGCGGCGGGCCATATAACACCCAGCCCTCACGCAGCGCATCAGAAACGCGCTGGCAAAAGGCGGCATCATCAGGGCCGGTCAAAAAACGATAGGCTTTTTTCTCTTCACTCATGCAGTTTCCTTAATCGATTTACTGATGCGCGTCGCGAGTTTTTGAAATGCTTCATGGCTGCCATCCGTGCCGATAGCGGCATCAAGCGGCAGGGCGGCGAGATGCGCCAGTTTCAGCTTTTTCGCCATAGCCTCGCCGCCTTCGCCAAACGGATAGAGGCGCGTGCCATCAGGGGCGTCGAGATAGGCCATATTTTCGATCAGCCCCAGCACCGGCACTCGGGTTTTTTCAAACATGGCTATGGCGCGGGTCACATCGGCCAGCGCCAAATCGGACGGCGTGGTGACCAGCACCGCGCCCGATACCGGAATACGCTGCGCCATGGTCAGTTGAATATCACCCGTGCCGGGCGGCAGGTCGAGCACCAGCACATCCAAATCAGGCCAAGCGACATCTTCCAGCATTTGCATCAGCGCGCCTTGCGCCATCGGGCCGCGCCAAATCATCGCCTGTTCGGTATCGACCAAATAACCAATGGACATGGTGTGCATGCCGCCTGTTTCAATTGGAATAAGCTTTTTGTCGTCGGTCAGTTGCGGCTTGTCGGTGATGCCCAAAAGCTGCGGCATGCTCGGCCCGTAAATATCGGCATCGAGCAGGCCGGTGACGTTACCCGCTTTGGCCAATGCCGCAGCCAGATTGACCGCAATGGTCGATTTGCCGACCCCGCCCTTGCCCGAAGCGACAGCAATCACTGTTTTGATGCGCTTGAAAATCTCGGGTATTTCCCTGCTGGCGCTGTTATGTGGGGCTTTTTCCTGCGCCGTGCGATGGGCCGTCAAAATGCAGGTGACGGACATCACGCCAGCCAATTTCTGCACCGCTTGTTCGGCCTGTGCCTTCAGCCCGTCCAGCGTTTCAGGCGGCAGACCGTCCACCTCAATGGAAAAGCCGACATTGCCGTCGCGCAGCACCAAACCCTGCACGCGGTCGGCGGCAACCAGCGGTTGCGTGTCGTTGGCGGCGGTAATCGCATTCAGTGCAGCGAGAATGTCTTTCTCGAGCAATTCGGTCATGGTTAAAAAACCTCGGCTAAACCTTGAATTTACCTGTCATGTTCACCACATAGACCTGTATATAATGCGCTTGTCAATCGATGCGAAGATTGCGTTGTTCTTGCACAAGTGTCACATTGCGACACATTCGGCGCGCGCATATAAAAGCGTCTCGGTAAACGGAGGTCAGTCAATGCCTTGGGACAATAATTCAGGCAATAATCAAAACCCGTGGGGCAGCGGTGGTGGCTCAGGTAAAGGGCCCGGTCGAGGCCCCGGCGGAGGTCGAGGCCCCGGCGGCAATGAGCCGGACATTGAAGAAATGATCCGTCAGGCGCAAGAACGCGTCAGCCGTCTGCTGCCCAGTGCGGGCGGCGGCTCAGGCTTGGTCGTGATAATCGCTGTTCTGCTCGGCCTTTGGGCGTTGAGCGGGTTTTACCGCGTGCAAGCCGATGAGCAGGGCGTTGTGTTGCGCTTCGGCAAGTTTCATACGCAAACCAGCCCGGGCCTGAATTATCATTTGCCTTGGCCTATTGAGACGGCCGTAACGCCGAAAGTGACGACGGAGAATCTGGTTGATATCGGCATGCGCGCCAGCACTGACCGGCGCTCTGCCGGTGTGACACGTGATGTGCCGGAAGAAAGCTTGATGCTGACCGGTGACGAAAATATCGTCGATGTCGATTTCTCGGTGTTCTGGGTCATTAAGGATGCACCCGATTTCCTGTTCAATATTCAAAACCCGACCGGCACGGTGAAGGCTGTTGCCGAAAGCACCATGCGGGAAATTATCGGGCAAAATGATATTCAGCCGATTTTGACCGAACAGCGTCAAACCAATGAAGAGCAAGTTAAGGCGCTGATGCAAAAAACCCTTGATGAATATGGTGCCGGCATCACCATTACGCGGGTGAAAATGCAGAAAGTTGACCCGCCCGCCGCAGTGATTGATGCTTTCCGCGATGTGCAAGCGGCACGCGCCGACCAAGAGCGGGCGCGCAATGAAGCCAATAAATATGCTAATCGCGTTGTGCCGGAAGCACAAGGTGAGGCGGTGCGTATCCGGCGTGAAGCGGAAGCCTATCGCGCCCAAACAGTTGCTGAAGCCGATGGTGAAGCAACCCGTTTTGCCTCGATTTATGATGAATATCGTTCTGCGCGCGGCGTTACCCGCCAGCGTATGTTCCTTGAAACATTGGAAAAAGTTCTTGGCCGCACCAATAAGGTGATTATCGAGCAAGACGGGCAAGGCGTTGTGCCTTACCTGCCGCTCGACCAGCTGAAGCGCAATCAGGAGGCAAAATAATGAAACGTCCCAGTCTCGTCATTTCTCTCATTCTTCTTGGCTTTTTCGGTGTCTTGGCTTCGGCCTCGCTATTTACCGTGCATCAAACGCAACAAGCTTTGGTGCTGCAATTCGGTGACCCGCGCCGTGTCATTACTGAGGCCGGTCTCAATATGAAAGTGCCGTTTGTGCAAAATGTCATTTTCATCGACAAGCGTATTCTTGACCTTGATACGCCGGCGGAAGAGCTGATTGCATCAGACCAAAAGCGTCTGGTGGTTGATGCCTTTACCCGCTATCGCATCGTCGACCCGCTGCAATTCTACAAAGCCTTGCGCGATGAGCGTCGCGCCCAATCGCGTCTTTCAACCATTGTGTCGTCTTCCATGCGCTCGGTTTTGGGTGAAGAAAAATTTGAAACCGTGGTACGCGATGAACGTTCGCAGCTGATGCAGCGCATCAGCGCCTTGGTCAATGAGCAAGCGGCTGATTTTGGCATTGAGATTATTGATGTGCGTATTCGCCGTGCCGATTTGCCGGAGGCTAACAGCCAAGCGATTTATCGCCGGATGCAAACCGAACGCGAGCAAGAGGCGGCTGAGTTCCGTGCCCGTGGTCAGGAGGTGGCGCGCGCCATTCGCGCACAAGCCGATAAGCAAGTGACGGTTCTTCTCGCCGAAGCGACCCGTGACAGTGAAATCATTCGCGGTCAGGGCGATGGTTGCCGCAACCGCGTGTTTGCCAAAGTATTCGGACAAGATCCCGATTTCTTCGCCTTTTACCGTTCTATGCAAGCCTACGAAAAAGCCTTGGAAGAAGACGGCACAACCATGGTGTTGTCGCCTGACAGCGCTTTTTTCCAATTCTTGAAAAATCCGAACTCAACGCTGGCACCAAGCCAGACCGGTCAGGTCAAGCGCGGAGCACGGGTTAATGTCGATAAGCTGACCAAAGACGGCAAATCATTGAGCGATAATTTGTGCCCCGAAATCGTCGCCGATGCGGCGGCGGAGCAGGCAGCAAACTAATGCTTGAAAAGCTGTTTCTGGCCGTCGGGCTGGTGCTGGCTTTGGAGGGCGCGCTTTATGCCCTTTTTCCGTCATTTTTGCGCTCTATGGTCAAACAAATTGATGTCGTCAGTGATGCCACCCTCCGCAATGGTGGTTTGGTCGCTCTGATTATAGGCGTCGTTTTGGTTTGGATGCTTGGATAGGATTTCTCATCAATGTTGGAACATACGCTTTCCCGCTTTTTCTTTATTTTTGCCTTGATGATGGCCCCGCTGGTCATGTCATCGGCAATGGCGCGACCGGCCGATGGCTTTGCCGATTTGGCCGAGCGTTTGACTCCGGCTGTTGTCAATATATCGACCTCGCAAAAAGTCGAGCAGCGACGCTCGCGTGGGCCGGGGCAACCGCCTTTCGATCGCTTCTTTGAAGAATTTTTCAACCAGCGACGCGGCGGCCAAGCGCCGAGCCAGAAAGTGTCTTCTTTAGGCAGTGGTTTTGTTGTCGACCCGAAAGGCGTCATCATCACCAATAATCACGTGATTGAAGAAGCCGATGAGATTACCGTGACCTTTTCGGACGGCACCAAGCTCGATGCCGAGTTGATTGGCCGCGACCCGAAGACCGATTTGGCCGTATTGAAGGTTAGCTCCAAAAAGCGTCTGCCTTTTGTGCCATTGGGCGATAGCGATAAGGCACGGGTTGGCGATTGGGTGATTGCTATCGGCAATCCTTTTGGGCTGGGCGGCTCACTTTCTGCCGGCATTATTTCAGCCATTAATCGCGATATTAATGCCGGTCCCTATGACAGTTTCATTCAAACCGATGCCGCCATTAATCGCGGCAATTCAGGTGGCCCTTTGTTCAATATGCGTGGTGAGGTTATCGGCGTGAATTCGGCGATTATTTCCCCGTCAGGCGGTTCGGTCGGCATCGGCTTTTCCATTCCGTCCAATCTCGCTAAAACCGTGACCGCGCAATTGCAGAGCTTCGGTGAGACGCGGCGCGGTTGGTTGGGTGTGCGCATCCAACAAGTGACCGATGAACTGGCGGAAGGCTTGTCGCTCGGAAAGGCGCGCGGTGCTTTGGTATCGGAAATCTCGCCCGACGGACCGGCTGAGAAAGGCGGCTTGAAGGTCGGTGACGTCATTGTCCGTTTTGACGGCAAGCCTGTGCCGACCATGCGGGATCTGCCGCGCATTGTTGCCGAAACGGCGATTGACAAGCCGGTTCAGGTTGAAGTGATACGGCGCGGCAAGTCGCGCATGTTGAAAATCGTCACCGGTCGCTTGGAAGAAGCGAGCACCAAGCCGGCGGTAGAAAAACAATCACAGGAAAAGACCCGTAGCGATGATGATGAAAGCTATATCGGTCTCACCTTGCAAAGTCTGAGCCACGAAAACCGCCAACGCTTCGGTTTGGGAGATGATGTTATCGGGGCGGTAATTATCGATGTTGAACGTGACAGCGCCGCTTTTGAGGCAGGCATTCGCCCCGGCGATGTGGTTTCAGAAATTGACCAGCGCGCCGTCGGTTCGGCCAAAGCTGCGGTCGATGCGTTGAAGGCGGCCAAGCAAAGCGGTCGCAATTCGGTTCTGGCCTTTATCCGTTCCGGAGAAACCGTGCGCTTTATCGCTGTGCCGCTGACAGACTGACAAGGCCGCTAAGCGAAATCTTCTTGCCGATAGCCTTGAAGATAGAGAAGGGCGGTTAAATCGCCATGCGTGACGCGGTAGCGCGCACTTTCGGCTACCGCAGGCTTGGCGCGAAAGGCCACGCCCATGCCGGCAATGCCCAGCATGGCCAAATCATTAGAGCCGTCGCCAACGGCCAGCACATCATCTTGCTGAAACCCCAATTCTGCCGCCCATGCGGTAAGAATCTCGGCCTTGGCGGCGCGCCCCAAAATCGGCTCGACCACCGTGCCGTCCAACACGCCATTGCTGACGTTTAAATCATTGCATTGAAAGCGATTGAAGTTGAGCCGGTCGGCAATGCGCGAGGCGAAGAATGCAAAACCGCCCGACACAAGGCCGCAAAACACTTTATGGTTGTGCAAAGTCGCAAGCAGAGTGGCGGCACCCGGCATCAGTGAAATGCCGCTATCGTAAAGCTCTTGCAGCGCGCTTTCGGGCACATTTTTCAGCATGGCGACGCGCTCTTTGAGGGCCGGTTCAAAATCCAATTCGCCGCGCATGGCGCGTGCGGTAATGTCGGCTATTACATCTTCTTTGCCGATGGTCTTGGCCAGCTCATCAAGGCATTCTTGTTCGATAATCGTGCTCTCCAAATCGGCAATCAGCATTTTCTTCTGCCGCGCCGTATCGCTGACACGGTTAATGTCAATCGGCTCGTCGCCAAAGCGGTCAGACATGGCATCGGCAATGCCCAGCATATCGGGCGCAATGGCATATTGCACCGCCGCGTCGCCAAGGCGGTCGGCTGCGGGCAGGGTCGGCATGGCTTCTGCCATTGTCGCCAGCATGTTGTCGTTCAGCGTGTCGCTGCCCGGTTGCGCAGTCACTACCAGAAAATCCGTTTCTGCCGCTTTTGTCATCTGCAAGAACCCTATATGAATGAGTTATGTCCGAGCTACCCATCCTTATTGCAGGCGCAACGGCCAGCGGCAAGTCCGCATTGGCTGTGGCGCTGGCAGAAAAATATAATGGCTGCGTCATCAATGCCGACAGCATGCAGGTTTATGACACGCTGAATGTGCTGACGGCACGACCGCCCAAAGAGGACTTGCGTCGCGCGCGCCATGTTCTTTACGGCCATGTGCCGGTCGCCGCGCCCTATAGTGTCGGGCAATGGCAAGCCGAAGCACTGGCCGCTATCGATGAAGCGCAGAAAAAAGGGCAGCGCCCGATATTGGTCGGCGGCACCGGGCTTTATTTCAAAAGCTTGATTGAGGGGCTGGCCGATATTCCCGATATTCCCGAAAATCTGCGCAACGGTTTGCGCGCGCGGGTCGACAGTGACGGTTTGGCGGCGCTCTATGCCGAATTGCAAAGCGTCGACAGCGCATTGGCTGCACGCCTGCCGCCGACCGATACGCAACGTATTTTGCGCGGCCTCGAGGTCTATGAAGCGACCGGCGAGCCGTTATCGCAATGGCAAAAACAGGTGCAAAAGCCGCCCTTGACCGCTTATTGCGGTATTTTGCTGATGCCGGATCGTGAGTGGCTCTATGCGCGTTGTAATGTGCGCTATGAGGCCATGTTGGCAGATGGCGCGCAAAGGGAGGTCGAAAAGTTGTGGGCGCTCAATTTGCCGCCCGATGCCAATGCGCTGAAAGCCTTAGGCGTCAGTCAACTCATGGCACTGATGCAGGGCGAAATGGACGCCGAAACGGCGACCGCACAGGCACAGCAGGCGACGCGACGCTATGCCAAGCGGCAAATGACGTGGTTTCGCAATCAAATGAGCGATTGGAAAAGCTTTTCAGAGCAAGATTATGAAAATAATTTCGCCAATATCTTTTCATTTATTTCAAAATAGAGCTTGACTGCGACATAAAAATTGCTAATTTCGCGGTCTCTGGGCGCGCTTGCGCCCGTAACTATTTGGAGACGCGTGATAAAGCGCGAATGGAACGATGGAAAAACAAATAAACGGTGCTCAAATCGTCTTGCAAGCGCTGCGCGATAATGGCGTGCAGCATATTTTCGGCTATCCCGGCGGCGCTGTGTTGCCGATTTATGATGAATTGTTCCAGCAGGAGGATATTGAGCATATTCTCGTCCGCCATGAACAAGGCGCGACCCATGCAGCGGAGGGCTATGCCCGTTCCAGCGGCAAATGCGGCGTTGTGCTTGTTACCTCCGGCCCCGGCGCCACCAATGCGGTGACCGGCCTGACCGATGCACTGATGGACTCCATTCCGATGGTGTGCATTACCGGCCAAGTGCCGACGCATCTTATCGGCGCCGACGCGTTTCAAGAGGCCGACACGGTCGGCATCACGCGCGCATGCACCAAGCATAATTATCTCGTCAAAGACGTGAATGATTTGGCGCGCGTCATGCATGAGGCGTTTTATGTCGCCACCACAGGCCGCCCCGGCCCGGTGGTTGTCGATATTCCCAAAGATGTGCAATTTGCCATGGGTGATTATCTGAAGCCGACGGCGGTAAAGCACAAATCCTATCAGCCGAAAGTCAAAGGTGATATGGACGCGATTAATGCCGCGGTCGATTTGATTGCCAATGCCAAAAAGCCGGTTTTCTATACAGGCGGCGGGGTCATTAATTCCGGCCCGCAGGCCAGCCAATTGCTGCGCGAATTCGTCAAGCTGACGGGCTATCCCATCACCTCAACCCTGATGGGGCTGGGCAGCTATCCGTCGGCCGATAGGCAATGGTTGGGCATGTTGGGCATGCACGGCACATATGAGGCCAATCTGGCCATGCATGATTGCGATGTCATGATCAATATCGGCGCGCGCTTTGATGACCGCATCACCGGTGCTTTGGATAAGTTCTCGCCCGACAGCAAGAAAATCCATATCGATATTGACCCGTCCAGCATCAATAAAAATGTTGTTGTTGACGTGCCGATTGTCGGAGATGTCGCGCATGTGTTGGAAGACATGTTGCGGGTTTATAAATCGCGCGCGGTGACGCCTGACAAAAAAGCGCTAGATAGCTGGTGGAAAGAAATTGAAAGCTGGCGAGACCGCAAATGCTTGGCCTATCGCAAAGACGATAAGGCGATTAAGCCGCAATATGCGGTCGAGCGCCTTTATGAGCTGACCAAAGGGCCGGACACGTTCATCACCACGGAGGTGGGCCAGCACCAAATGTGGGCGGCGCAATATTATCGCTTTGAAGACCCCAATCGCTGGATGACCTCGGGCGGTTTGGGCACAATGGGCTATGGCATTCCGGCCGCGGTCGGCGTGCAGGTTGCCAATCCGAAAGGCTTGGTAATTGATATTGCCGGCGAAGCCTCGGCCATGATGACCATGCAAGAATTATCGACCGCTGTGCAGCATCGCCTGCCTATCAAAATCTTCATTTTGAACAATGAATATATGGGCATGGTGCGCCAATGGCAGGAATTGCTGCATGGCGGTCGATATTCCAATTCCTATTCTGAGGCGCTGCCCGATTTCGTGAAATTGGCTGAAGCCTATGGCGCGACCGGCATTCGGGCTGAGAAGCCGAGCGAATTGGACGCGGCCATTAAGAAAATGGTCAAGACCGACGGGCCGGTTATTTTTGACTGCATTGTCACCAAAGAAGAAAACTGCTTCCCGATGATTCCGTCGGGCGCGGCGCATAATGACATGCTGTTGGCTGACGATCAGGGGCTGGAAGTTGAAGTGTCTGACGAAGGCAAGGCACTGGTCTAGAATTTGGTAAAATATGGGGCTTTCCCCGCTTGCGGTGCTGCGCTATAGAGTGCCGATAAGAGGGGCGGGTCGAACAGGTTTTCAATGAGCGAACAAGCTACAGCAACGCATACGATTTCCGTACTGGTCGATAATGAGGCCGGTGTGCTGGCGCGCGTTATCGGTCTGTTTTCGGGGCGCGGCTATAATATTGACAGCCTGACCGTTGCCGAAGTTGACCAGAGCGCGCACATGTCGCGCATCACCATTGTGACCAGCGGCACGCCGCAAGTGATTGAGCAGATTAAGGCGCAATTGGGTCGTCTTGTGCCGGTGCATCGTGTCGTTGACCTGACCGTTGAATGCGAAAGCGTCGAGCGCGAACTGGCGCTGGTCAAAGTGGCCGGTAAGGGCGATGCTCGGGTTGAAGCCTTGCGCTTGTCGGAAGCGTTTCGCGCCCGTGTCGTTGATGCGACGCCTGAGAGCTTTGTTTTTGAAATCACCGGCAATAGCGAAAAAATCGATGCCTTTATCGAATTAATGACACCTTTGGGGCTGCAAGAAGCTTCGCGCACCGGCGCGGCGGCCTTGGCGCGCGGCCCGGAACCTATGTAATTTTTGAGCATTTAAGGAGCAAACTTATGGAAATGCTTTATGAACGCGACGCAGATGCAAATCTGATTAAAGACAAGAAAGTGGCCGTAATCGGCTATGGTTCGCAAGGCCATGCCCATTTGCTCAATCTGCGCGACAGCGGCGTTGAGCAGGTTTGCGTCGGTTTGCGCGACGGCTCCGGTTCGATTGCCAAAGCCGAAGCCGAGGGCATTGAGGTGAAAAACATTGCCGATGCGGCGGCTTGGGCTGATGTGGTGATGATTTTGACACCTGATGAGCTGCAAAAAGATATTTATGCCGAGCATATTGCCAATAATATTCGCGAAGGCGGCACGCTAATGTTCGCGCATGGCCTGTCGATTCATTTCGGTCTCATTAAAGCGCGCCCCGACCTTGACGTGTCAATGGTTGCCCCGAAAGGCCCCGGTCATACGGTGCGCGGCGAATATTTGAAAGGCGGCGGCGTGCCCTGTTTGGTTGCCGTTGCGCAAGACGCCTCAGGCAATGCCCGCGACTTGGCGCTGTCTTATGCGTGCGGTGTCGGCGGCGGTCGCTCCGGCATTATCGAAACCACTTTCCGCGATGAATGCGAAACCGATTTGTTCGGCGAACAAGCCGTTTTGTGCGGCGGTGTGGTCGAGCTGATTAAAGCCGGTTACGAAACCCTGACCGAAGCCGGTTATCCGCCGGAAATGGCTTATTTCGAATGCTTGCACGAAGTGAAGCTGATTGTGGACCTGATTTATGAAGGCGGCATTGCCAATATGAATTACTCCATCTCCAACACGGCCGAGTTTGGTGAATATGTCTCCGGCCCGCGTGTGGTGACTTCCGAAACCAAAGCCGAGATGAAGAAAATCCTCGAAGACATTCAGACCGGCAAATTCACCGATCGCTGGATGCAGGGCGGCCAAGAGGAAATCAAAGATTTCCGTGCCAAGTCAGACGCGCATCCGATTGAAAAAGTCGGTGCCGATTTACGCTCGAAAATGCCCTGGATTGCCGCCAATAAGCTGGTGGATCAGGAGCGCAACTAGCTTGTCTCTCTAAAAAGAATTGAAAAGGGCGGCCTCAACAATGAGCGCCGCTCTTTTTATATAAATACGCGCCAAAGTATTGCCATGGTGAAAGCGAGGTTTGTCCCTGCAATCCATTTTAACACGCGCGTGTCGCCGCGCAGTTCGCTTATATCGCGTTGATAATCGGCGAGGGCTTCAGCCGCGCGGCGCGCCTCGACAGGGCGATGAATGAGATTGGCCATGCAGCAGATGAGACAGGTCTGTCACCGGCTGAAATTGCCGATGGACATATTGAAGATGAGCGGCTCAGTTTCGTGTCGGCCATGCAAATTGTGCGTTCGGACTGGCCTTTGCATGACTTGTATCGCTATCTTTCCGGCCAAGCGCCGCCGCCCGCCAATATGACCGAGGCGCAATCGCTCTTGGTTTATCGCGATGGCGATTATCAGCTGCATTGTGTGAACATGCCAAAAGGTGGTGATGCTTTGATGGTGGACATGATGACCGGCACGCCTTTAGCGGAAGCCGCAGAAACGGCTGAAGGCCTCGAAGAGACCGGTATGGTCGAATTATTTTCCCTATTGGTGCAAAACGGCCTGATTGCCGCGCGCACCCCATGCAACAAAAAGGACAGCACATGACATTTTTCCTGACGCTTTACCGCGATTTGACCGCCACAATTGCAGATTTGGCGGGAAATTGGCTTTTGCCGCTTGGCGCGCGCTTTACTTTTGCCGCCGTTCTCTTGGTTTATCACTGGTCTTCGGCACTGACCAAATTTTCAGACGGGTTTTTCGGTTTTCTGCAACCGAGCTTTGGTGCCTATTATCAAATTTTGCCGAAAGTGGCGGAAGCCGCACAATTCGACCCTGATATGATATCGGCGGTCTGGTATCCGTTGGTATTGGCCGGCAGTTGGGCTGAGATTATTCTGCCCTTACTGATTGTCATCGGCTTGTTCACCCGCGGCGCGGCCCTAGCTATGATCGGTTTTATTGTCGTGCAGTCGTTGACCGATATTTTCGGCCATAATGTCGATGCAGCCTCGATTGGTGGCTGGTTCGACCGCGCCTCTGATGCGCTTATTCTCGACCAACGTCTTTTTTGGGTGTTTGTGCTGCTGTTTTTGGCAGTAAACGGGGCGGGACGCCTGTCGCTTGACCATTGGCTCAATATCGACAAATCCCCTGAATAAGCAAGGAACACCTTGCATAATTGCAAATTTGCGTATTTGCAGATAAACTATTGCAATTATGAAAGGTCTTGATTGGGACGATTTGCGCTATTTTTTGGCAGTTGCGGCAACCGGCAGCTTGTCTGCTGCTGCGCGCGAGCTCAATGTCAACACCACCACGGTTTTGCGCCGTATCGGCAATCTTGAAGAAGCGCTTGATGCGCGGCTGTTTGAGCGGCTGCGGAGCGGCTATGCGCTGACGCAAGACGGCACAAGGCTGCTGCAATCACTGGAACCGGTAGATAATAGCCTGTCTTCTTTGCAGCGCGATTTTCAGGCCGGTTCGGGCAATGTGCGCGGCGTGGTGCGGCTGTCGGCCAGCGAAGTGGTCGCAGGTGGTCTTTTGGGGCCGCTTTTACCTAATTTTCAGGAAAAATCGCCCGATGTGGCGCTCGATATCATCACCGATCCGTCAATTTCCGGCCCCGGTGCGGCCCCGCGCGTGATGAATGCGCTGCGCGATGTTGATATTGCCTTGCGGCTGGCACGACCGACACAGGGCGATATGCTGGTGCGCAAATTGACTGATGTCGCCTATGGGCTTTACGCCGTCAGCGATTATGCCGAAAAACTGGGCGATGCGCCGGCGCATAATGATTTGAGCGATGCAAGAATTATCGGCTTTTCCGAAGAAGAACGCCCTTTGGGGCCGGTCTGGTGGCTGTCACGGGCCGAAAAGGCGGGGCAGGTGCTGATGCGCTCTTCCAGCGCCGCAACCCGCTTGGCGGCGTGCCTGAACGGCGATGCCGTTGCGGCTCTGCCATGTTTTCAAGCCGATAATATAGCCGGTTTGACCCGTCTTGCCGGCCCTGACTTGGTCGGCAGTCTGGAACTATGGTTGCTGACGCGGGCTGATATGGCGAAGCTCGGTCATGTGCGTGCGGTGATGGATTTCGTGGTTCAGGCGGCAGAAACGGAATCGGCACGGCTGCGTGGCGATGCCGGTGCGTGATGACGGCTTTCTAAAGCGCGGATTCTCGCGCTGAAAGTGCTTGCCATGCGAGTTTTCCTTGCGTAAACAGATATATGAGCGATGCTCAATGGTGAATGTTTCAGAAAGAACGGCATATGACTATGTGCGCTAAATCTTTTCGGAATCGGGACACGGCCTTTTTGGCTCGTGCGGTTTCGTGCGCGCCGACATCTGCCACTGCACTAACCATCCTTCTCCTTACCTGCCCCTGAGATCGGACAGTCGATGAACGGCGCGTTTTCAGGGGATTTATCAGCAATAGAAGAATTGACCGATAGGTCACAGGAAGGATGAAACCATGACCAACTCAATCAAACAAAGCGGCGCCGAACAGGACCGCGTCTATATTTTCGATACCACATTGCGCGATGGCGAGCAGTCGCCCGGTGCGTCCATGACGCTGGAAGAAAAGCTGCAAATCGCTGAATTACTGGACGCAATGGGTGTCGATGTTATCGAAGCAGGTTTTCCGATTGCCTCTAACGGCGATTTTGAAAGCGTTTCGGAAGTCGCCAAGCTGATGAAAAACGCGCAAGTTTGCGGCTTGGCGCGGGCCGGTGCAAAAGACATTGACCGCGCCGCCGATGCGGTGAAGCACGCCAAAAACCCGCGTATCCATACCTTCATCTCCACCAGCCCGGTGCATATGAAGCACAAGCTGCAAATGGAACCCGATGAAGTGATGGAAGCGATTGCTTTTTCCGTCAGCCATGCGCGCAATCATGTCGAAAATGTCGAATGGTCACCGGAAGATGCGACCCGCACAGACCGCGATTTTTTATGCGCCACGGTAGAAACCGCCATTAAGGCCGGAGCCACGACAATCAATATTCCCGACACGGTGGGCTATACCGTGCCGCAAGAATATTTCGAGATTATCACCATGTTGCGCGAGCGCGTGCCGAATATCGATAAGGCGATTATCTCAACCCATTGCCATAATGATTTGGGGCTGGCGGTTGCCAATTCCTTGTCCGGCGTGCAGGCCGGTGCGCGGCAAGTCGAGTGCACGATTAACGGCTTGGGTGAACGAGCCGGTAATGCGGCTTTGGAAGAAATCGTCATGGCGCTGAATGTGCGCAATGACGCCATGCCGCAATGGACAAATATTGAAACCACAAGCCTGGCGCGGGCCTCCAAGCTGGTGTCTTCGGTCACGGCGTTTCCGGTGCAATATAATAAAGCGATTGTCGGGCAAAATGCTTTTGCCCATGAAAGCGGTATTCACCAAGACGGCATGCTGAAAAACAACCAGACTTACGAAATCATGACGCCGGAAAGCGTCGGTATTTCGCAAACCTCTTTGGTGATGGGCAAACATTCAGGCCGTCATGCGTTCCGCGAGAAGATTAAAGCGCTGGGCTATGAGCTGGGCGATAATCAATTGCAAGAAGCGTTTACCCGTTTCAAGGATTTGGCCGACCGCAAAAAGCACGTCTTTGACGATGACATTGTCGCCTTGGTTGATGATGAAGTGGCCAAGGGTGCCGACCGCGTCAAGCTGGTCTCTTTGCGCGTTATTGCCGGTTCAGAAGGGCCGCAGCAAGCCATGCTGAAGCTGGAAATTGACGGCAAGGAAAGCGAAATTGACAGCACCGGTGACGGCCCGGTTGATGCCACTTTCAACGCCATTAACGCGCTGTTTCCGCATGAAGCCAATTTGCAGTTATATCAAGTCCATGCCGTGACCGAAGGCACGGACGCGCAAGCTGAAGTCAGTGTGCGATTGGAAGAAAAAGGCAAGACGGTGACCGGCCGTGCTGCCGACACGGACACAATGGTGGCTTCTGCGCGTGCCTATGTCAGTGCGTTAAACAAATTGCTGATAAAGCGTGAAAAACAGGCGCCGGATTCGCTGACCGCTTAAATTACTGTTCCGATTGGGGGGAGAACTCGAATGTTGAATATGCTGCTCGCTATGTTTTCGGCCGATATGGCCATTGACCTCGGCACGGCTAATACGCTGGTCTATGTAAAGGGTCGTGGCATTGTGCTGAACGAGCCGTCTGTTGTGGCGATTATTGAGCAAAATGGACGCAATCGAGTTCTCGCCGTCGGTGATGAAGCCAAAATGATGCTTGGTCGCACACCGGGCAATATCAAAGCCATTCGCCCAATGCGCGACGGCGTGATTGCTGATTTTGATGTCACTGAGGAAATGATTAAGCACTTTATACGCAAAGTGCATAATCGTCGTTCTTTCGCCAATCCGCAGATTGTCGTTTGTGTGCCGTCAGGGGCGACAGCGGTTGAGCGCCGTGCCATTCAAGAAAGCGCCATGTCTGCCGGCGCACGCCGCGTATTTTTGATCGAAGAGCCGATGGCGGCGGCCATTGGTGCGGGACTGCCGGTCACCGAGCCGACCGGCTCAATGGTAATTGATATTGGTGGCGGCACGACTGAGGTCGCCGTGTTGTCGCTTGGCGGTATTGTTTATTCGCGCTCTGTGCGCGTCGGTGGTGATAAAATGGATGAGGCAATTATTGCTCATATTCGCCGCAACCATAATTTGCTGCTTGGTGAGTCGAGTGCCGAGCGCATCAAGAAAGAAGTCGGTTCGGCCATGATGCCGCCCGGTGAAGAAGGCGAGTCGGTGAAAATCAAAGGCCGTGATTTGATGAATGGCGTGCCGCGCGAGGTGGTGATTACCCAGCGCGAAATAGCCGAAAGCTTATCGGAGCCGGTGGGGGCAATTGTTGAGGCGGTGAAGGTAGCGCTGGAAGCAACGCCGCCCGAATTGGCGGCTGATATTGTTGATAAGGGCATTGTCATGACCGGCGGTGGCGGTCTGTTGCATAATTTGGACGCCTATTTGCGCGAAGCGACCGGTTTGCCCGTATCCATCGCCGATGAAGCGCTGTCATGTGTTGTGCTCGGCACCGGACGTGCGCTGGAGCATATCAAAACCATGAAGCATGTCCTGTCTGTCGCCTATTAGGGCCGAGCGGAGAGGGATAGGGTGGCCAAATCAGGCATAGGTGGAAGCGAAACAAGGCTCGTTAGCGCTGCCGGCATTGCTGCCATTTGCTTGGCTATCTGCTTTCTGCTTCTCGCTGTCATTCCCAAAGATGACCCTCGAATATCGGCCCTTCGGCAAGCATTTTTTGATGTGACCGGCCCCTTGTTGGAGCTTGCAGGTCGACCGGTCGACGCGCTTGAGGAAATGCGTCAATATTTCAAAACACTTGAGGTGGTGCGAAACCGAAACCGCGAATTGGAGCGGCAAAATATAGAATTGCGTGAGCGGATAAATGATTTGTTACGCACCGAATTGCTGATGCGGCAATATCGCAATTTATTGAACTTGCCGGAAGAACCGAATTTGGAAATGGTCAATGCGCGCGTCATTGCCGATTTGAACAGCCCCTTTGTGCACACGCTTGTCGCTAAAGGCGGGAGCGATAGGGGCATTGTGCCGGGGCAAGCGGCAATGGGCCCTAATGGGCTTGTTGGACGGGTCATTTCAAGTGGACGCAATTCATCACGCATATTATTGCTGACTGATTTCAACAGCCATATTCCGGTAGTGGCGCTTTCTTCCGATGTGCAGGCGATTTTGTCGGGCACCAATCGGCCGCAACCAGAATTGCAGTTTTTGCCGCGCCAGGCGGAATTGAAAGATGGTGACCTTTTGGTTACGTCCGGTCGCGGTGGGCAAATTCCCATTGGCTTGCCGGTAGCTTTA
>CATDDF010000004.1 GCA_949498175.1 Alphaproteobacteria bacterium
CTTTCTCGTCAATCACCTGATTGCTGCGGTCAATCAGCGTTTTGAAATCCGCCCCCTCATCACGCCAGCCATCGCGCAGTGCTGATAATTCATCGAGGCGCGCGGCCCAGTTTTCGGGATATTGTTCTTCAAGTTTCGCTTTCAAACGACGCGCCAGACCCGGCGATTTGCCGCCGGTTGATGCGGTCAACAGCATATCGCCGCGGCGCACAATGGCCGGCACATGAAAGTCGCATAGCGGCTTCACATCTTCGACATTGACCAGCGTTTTGACGGCCCGCGCCTCAGCCGTGAAGCGCTCTTGCAGCGCATCGTCAAGATTGGCGATATAGACGATATGACAAGCGGCCAGATCGTCTTGGCTCGGCCAGCTTTCAATCAGCCGATCACCGGCCAGCACGCGCATTTCTTCCGCCGCGTCTTCGGCATAGACGCGCACGAACTCAGCTCCTGCCGCGTCAACCATTTCCAGGCGACGGCGCGCTTGCGGCGCACTGCCGATAATGGCAATGGTCAATTCGCTGACATCAAGAACAATCGGCAGCATAATGCGTCTCCTTAAATCCTATATGGGCTATTCTAATCTATTTATCAATATTTTTATGTGATTAATTTAATTCTACATTTAATTTTGTTTTAATTGTTAGGCCTTTCAGTGATAAAACGGGCGCATGAGCCAAATGCCCGAACTGATTTTCAGCGATCAACCGGTTGCTTATCCCGATGCCGTCTCCTTCATGGAAAACCGTGTCGCCGATATTGTTGCGGAAAGAGCGCCGGAATGTCTGTGGTTTTTGGAACATCCGCCGCTTTACACCGCAGGAACAAGCGCCAATCCGGCGGATTTGCTGCGCCATGACCGTTTTCCCGTCTATGACACCAAACGCGGCGGAG
Organism: Alphaproteobacteria bacterium; assembly: GCA_949498175.1. Classification (GTDB taxonomy): domain Bacteria; phylum Pseudomonadota; class Alphaproteobacteria; order RS24; family RS24; genus UBA8337. Next base: position 895 of record CATDDF010000004.1, read on the forward strand.
AATATACCTATCACGGCCCCGGCCAGCGCGTGGTCTATCTGATGCTCGATTTGCGCAAGCGCGGGCGCGATGTGCGCTGCTTTGTGCGGCAAGCGGAAAACTGGATTATTCAGACCCTCGATGATTTCAACATTAAGGCGCATATCACCCCCGGGCGCATTGGTGTTTGGGTGCCGCGCCCTGACAAAGGGGATGATCGCGAAGATAAAATTGCCGCTATTGGTCTGCGCATCCGCCGCTGGGTCAGCTTTCACGGTATTTCCATCAATGTCGAACCGGATCTCGAACATTTTAACGGCATTGTGCCGTGCGGCATTAGCGACCAAAGCGTCACCAGCATGGTCGATTTGGGCTATCCCGTCGGCATGGCAGAGCTTGATAAGGCATTGGTCGATAATTTCGACGCCTGCTTTCCAAGCGACTGACTAAACCATCCGCCCGACATATTGCGTCAGCAGCAAAATGATGATGCAGCCGATAAAATAACCGCTATTCAATCCGGCCAGCTTCATCGGCCTTTGCGACCAAGCAGCAGATGAAAAATAGCCGATAATCACAGTTGCGGAAAATATCGCACCAATGCCGCGCACCATGCCGTGATCCATTTGCAGCATATAAAACACAGCCACGAGCCATGACAAAAGCAGCAAATACAGCGCCTCCAGCGCCATTGGCACCATCATTGGCGCATCCGTTTTTGTGCCATTGATTTCCATGAAAGCCTTGCCGGCCACACGCTAGGAAAAATAGACAAAACCCCAAACAAAAGCCAATAATGCGCCGACCACAATCAGCACCAGATTGACATCCATGACGTTAATCATTTCCATAATCGCCTCCTCTTTTTCTTTTTAGGCCGCTATAGGCTAGCGGAAATGAGGGGGCTAAGGCAAATATCTATTCAAATTCCACCATCACATCGTCGACAGCCAGCTTGTCACCGGCAGCACACAACACTTTTTTGACGGTCAGGTCTTTTTCGGCGCGGAGAATATTTTCCATTTTCATCGCCTCAACGACAGCCAACGGCTCGCCGGCTTTCACCGTTTGCCCCTCTTCTATCGCTACGGAGACGACAACCCCCGGCATCGGACAAAGCAATTCCTTTTCGCTGGCACCATCGGCTTTTTCAGGCATATAAGCCATGAGCTCTTGGGCCGCCATGCGTCGGACATAAACTTTCACCGCTGCGCCGCGGCCGATCAGGGTGAAGCCTTCAGCATGACGGTCGACCGATAGGCTGATGGCTTTGCCATTGACCGCACCGAAAAAGAATAAATCACCCGGCAACCAATCGCTCTCAACCTCTATATCGACACCGTTCAGCACCACCCCCTGCGCCGATTTGCTGGCGATGAACACCAAGTCACCGATTTGCACGGCCTGTTCAACATCAGGCGTATATTGATGACCGTCCAGCACTTGCGAGCTTTCCGTGGCGCGCATTTGCGTCATTTGCGACATGGTGAAACCGATAACGGCCAATTCTTCAATGCGCGCGCTGTCGAGCGGCGCACCGTCAAAGCCGTCGGGATATTCCTCATCGATAAAGGCCGTTGTCAGCGCGCCATCTCGAAAGCGCTGGTGCTGCATCAGCGCACCGCAGAAATCAATATTATGACGAATGCCGTCAATGCGGAAATTATCCAAAGCATCAGCCATCGCATCAATCGCAGCCAGACGATCCGGACCATGCGTCACCAGCTTGGCAATCATCGGGTCATAAAACAGTGAAATTTCGCCGCCCTCATAAACGCCCGTATCATTGCGCACGGTGATACCGTCCACTTGTTGCTCAACCGGCGGACGATAGCGCGTCAATCGACCTGTCGAAGGCAGAAAGCCGCGATAGGGGTCTTCAGCATAAACCCGACTTTCCATCGCCCAGCCGGTCAACTTCACGTCTTTTTGTTTTATTGTCAGCTTCTCACCGGCCGCGACTTTTATCATTTCTTCGACCAAATCAATGCCCGTAATCAGCTCAGTGACCGGATGCTCGACCTGCAAGCGTGTGTTCATTTCAAGGAAGTAGAAATTCTTATCGCCATCAACAATGAACTCCACCGTACCGGCCGAGCAATAATCCACCGCCTTGGCCAAAGCGACCGATTGCTCGCCCATCGCCTTTCTGGTCTTGGCATCAAGAAACGGGCTCGGCGCTTCTTCAATGACCTTTTGGTTACGCCTCTGAATAGAACATTCGCGCTCGCCCAGATAAATCACATTGCCGTGCTTATCGCCGAGAATTTGAATCTCAATATGGCGCGGCTGGGTAACGAATTTTTCGATAAAAATGCGGTCATCGCCAAAGCTGGCCGCCGCTTCATTTTTCGATGATTGAAAACCTTCGCGTGCTTCATCGTCAGTCCAGGCAATGCGCATACCCTTACCGCCGCCGCCGGCAGAAGCTTTAATCATAACCGGATAGCCGATTTGATTGGCGATTTTAATGGCTTCATCGGCGTCTTCAATCAGCCCCATATGGCCGGGCACAGTCGACACACCGGCTTCTGCCGCCAATTTTTTGGAAGTGATTTTATCGCCCATTGCCTCAATGGCACCGGCGGGTGGGCCGATAAAGGCGATACCGACTTTTTCCAGCGCTTCCGCAAAGGCTTTGTTTTCCGACAAGAAGCCATAGCCCGGATGCACGGCTTGTGCGCCGGTTTGCTTGATAGCGTCGAGAATTTTATCAATCACCAAATAGCTTTCCGCCGCCGGAGCACCGCCAATATGCACCGCCTCATCAGCCTCGCGCACATGCAATGCCAGCGCATCGGCATCGGAATAAACGGCAACGGTTTTAATGCCCATGGCACGCGCCGATTTAATCACTCGGCAGGCGATTTCACCACGGTTTGCAATCAAGATTTTGTCAAATATAGGCATGGCTTACAGGGGAATATTATCGTGTTTTTTCCATGGGTTTTCGAGCTTCTTGGACGATAAAAGCGCGAGCGCGCGTGCAATGCGACGGCGTGTATTATGCGGTTGAATAACCTCATCAATATATCCCCGCTCGGCGGCCACAAACGGGTTCAAAAAGCGTTCTTCATACTGCGCCGTCTGCGCGGCAATTTCTTCTTCGGTTGAGTTGCGGAAAATGATCTCAACCGCCCCTTTCGCGCCCATTACGGCAATTTCAGCCGTCGGCCAAGCATAGTTGAAATCACCGCGCAAATGCTTTGACGCCATCACATCATAGGCGCCGCCATAGGCTTTACGCGTAATCAGTGTGACTTTCGGCACGGTCGCCTCGGCATAGGCAAAAAGCAATTTCGCACCGTGTTTAATCAGCCCGCCATATTCTTGGCTGGTGCCCGGCAAAAAGCCCGGCACATCAACAAAGGAAACAATTGGCACATCAAAGCAGTCGCAGAACCGCACAAAACGAGCCGCTTTGCGGCTGGCATCGCTGTCCAACACGCCGGCCAAAGTCATCGGCTGGTTAGCCACAAAGCCGACCGTCTTGCCCTCAATGCGTCCGAAACCGGTGATGATGTTTTTGGCAAAATCCTGCTGGATTTCGAAAAAATCGCCTTCATCGACAACTTTCTGCACCAATTCCATCATGTCATAAGGCATGTTCGGATTGTCGGGCACCAGCGTATCGAGCGAATGTTCAATCCGATCACGCACATCATAAGTTGGGCGTTCCGGCACCCCGGTGCGGTTCGATAAGGGTAAAAAGTCAACCAGGCGTCGCAGCTCGGTCAGCGCTTCGACATCATTGTCATACGCGCCATCAGCAACCGATGATTTGGTGGTATGCACTTTCGCACCGCCAAGCTCTTCAGCCGTCACTTCTTCATTGGTCACGGTTTTCACAACATCAGGGCCGGTGACGAACATGTAAGAGGTGTTGCGTACCATGAAGATGAAATCGGTGAGCGCCGGTGAATACACATCACCTCCAGCGCAGGGGCCCATAATCATGGTGATTTGCGGAATAACACCTGAGGCCAATGTGTTGCGCTGAAACACTTCAGCATAACCGCCCAGCGCATCAACGCCCTCTTGAATGCGCGCACCACCGGCATCGAGAATGCCGACAATCGGCACGCCATTACGCAATGCCATATCTTGCACTTTGTTGATTTTTTTTGAATGCGCCCGCGATAGCGAGCCACCGAATACGGTGAAATCTTTGGCGAAAACATAAATAGGGCGACCGTTTACCGTGCCCCAGCCGGTGACGACGCCATCGCCGGGCACTTTATTGTCTTGCATGCCAAACTCTTGGCAATCGTGCTCAACAAACATGTCAATTTCTTCGAAACTGTCAGGATCAAGCAGCAGGTCGAGGCGCTCACGCGCCGTCAGTTTGCCACGGCCGTGCTGCGCCTCAATGCGCTTCTCGCCACCACCCAAACGGGCAACGCGGCGGCGCTCTTCCAATTCCTCGACAATATCTCGCACGTTATACCTCCCAACGTGGCTATAGGGCAGATAAATACCCTGCTACGGTGGCTATTTCCAGTTCTATCTTGTCCAGCCGCGCTTGCGCTTCCTCATCAACGCCCCAGTCTTCCATTTGATACAAATCATCAAGAAAAGCCAACTCATAGGCCTGACGCGCCGAAATATGCGCTTCATCAAGCGCCAAAGCCAGTATGGCAGAGCCGAGCAGCGCTGCCAAATGCGCCAAAGCAGTCAGGCGGAACGGCTCTTCGCCCGCCGCCGCGGCAAATCGGGAATGGTTTTCTTGCGGCTGTTCAACCGGCAAAATACCTGCCGTGACGACCAGCGACACATCAAAACGCGACTTCGCCCATTGCAAAAGCGGGTCCCAACTATCAGCTTGTTTTTGCACCAATTTCTCAGGGTGTTCCGCACGATAACAGAGCAAATCAGACATCACATAAGCGGCAAAAGCGTCAGCCGTTTCTGCCGTGTTTTCGGCCACACGGTCCAGCGCTGTTGAGACCAAACGCATATGCGGCATACTATTGGGGTCGATTTCTTCTGCTTGCGCCTGCCACTCATCGGCAATCAGCTTGGCCAGCGCTTCGCTCGGTACATGAAGCGGCTTTTTGGCCGGTGTTTTCAACTCATGCGCGTCCAGCATGACGGCAAAAGCGCCTCCGCGCGCTTCGACCGAAACATTTTCATAAAACCGCTTTGCCATAAATTTTAAGAGGGTTGAAATGCGCTTAATAAATCGTTCAATTCTTCCGGCGTTTCAGCAATCGCGTCGGCGCCCGAATCTTCAAGCTCGTCAATGGTCTGATAGCCCCAGCCAACCCCAATGGCGCGCGTGCCTGCCGCTTTCGCCATCATAATATCGAAACTTGTATCGCCGACCATTAGCGCCTGCTCGGCGGTGACGCCGGTTTCCGCTATCGCGTCAAGCATCAGGTCAGGACTGGGCTTGCCCGGCCCGTCATCGGCACTTTTCAGCACCTGAAAATATTTGCGAATGTCATAAGCATCAACGACACGCTCCAAGCCGCGCCGAGATTTCATGGTGATGATACCGAGCAGCGTCTCGTCCATATCGCCCAGTTGGGCAATCTGCTCATGCATGCCCGGGAACATGACTTGCCCACGATCATCTTGCTGCACCAATTGCTGATAGGTCTCGCGATAGACATCCAGCATATTGATAATCTGGTCATCCGTAGCTTCGGGCGCATGGCGGCGCATGGCAACATCAACCGGCAAGCCGACGGCATAAAGAATATCGCGGCGGTCGGGCGCGGCGAAATCATGCGAGCTCAACGCCGCCTCAGTGGCGGTGATGATGGTCTGCTGGCTATCGACCAGTGTGCCGTCGCAATCAAAGACTATCAGCCTCATTATTTCCTAAACCTCGTCAAACCCGATATCGCCATCTTCGCTGTCAAAATTAAGCATATCCCACGTTTCAGCCATGTGATCGGCCAATGGCGCACGACAGGTCAATTCGCCACCTGAGGGATGCCGCATCTTAATCAATCGAGCGTGCAAGTGAAGTTTTTTCGGCAGGATTCCGCCATATTCTTCATTCTCATTTTCAACCCGATACTTGCCGTCACCAACCAAAGGATGGCCGATTGCCGCCGCATGGGCCCGTATCTGGTGCGTGCGGCCGGTTATCGGGCGAAAGGCCAGCCAAGAGAAGCGCTGCCCGACACGCGCAATTTCCATATAATCCGTATGCGCTTTCATCGCGTCAGGATCACCCTTCTCAACCGGTCGCACCCGTTCACCGCCATCAGCAGCAGCGCGTTTGGCCAACGGCACGATTATGTGACCACGCGACGGGCGCGGCACCCCATATACCAAAGCCCAGTAAATTTTTTCCGTTTCGCGATCGGCAAATTGGCGGGTCAAAAATTGCGCCGCTTTGCGATTGCGCGCCAGCAACAGCACGCCAGATGTGTCGCGGTCGAGCCGATGCACCAGACGCGGCGGTTCGGCTTCATCAAACTGCAAAGCGGGCAGCGCGCCATCAATATGGGTGGTGGTTTTGCTGCCGCCCTGCACCGCCAAGCCGGACGGCTTATTGAGCACAATCACATCTTGGTCTTTATGGATAATGGCGGCGCGGAGTTGTTCAACCACACTGTCGGTCACTTGCACGGGACGCTCTGATTTCTTGGCTCCTTGCGGCGGCACTTCCGGCGGCACGCGAATGATTTGGCCGCTATTAATGCGCGCTGCGGCCTTGACGCGCTTGCCATCGACCCGCACCAGTCCACGGCGCAGAAGTTTTTCCAACCGCCCCTGCGTAAGCGCCGGAAAATGCTTGCGAAACCATCTGTCGAGCCGCAGCCCGTCATCTTCGGGCTTTATCTTTATCTGTCGCACACCGGCCATTACGCCGCCCTCAGCGCCATAAATCCGATAATAAAGGCCGCCAGACCGCCAATCAGCGAGCCGCCCAAATAGAGCATGGTGGCGGCGATGTCGCGCCTTTCAAGCAAGGTGAACAAATCCATCGAGAACGCCGAGAAGGTGGTGAAACCGCCCAAAATACCGACCGCAACGAACAGGCGGAGCGCATCGCTGCCACCATTTTGCCGCGACAGCCAGCCAATCACCAGCCCCATCAGCAAAGAACCGAGAATATTGACGCTCATTGTCGCCCAGGGAAAGCCGGAAGCGGTTTTGAGCACTAGCCCGACCAGATAGCGCCCGACTGCGCCCAGCGCGCCGCCCAAAGCTACCCAAATAATGGCCTGACCGCTCATAATCACTCCTTGCCCTAAACTAGCATAAAAAAAGGCACGAAAACCGCGTTTCCGTGCCTTGTTTGATTA
>CATDDF010000005.1 GCA_949498175.1 Alphaproteobacteria bacterium
GAAAACGGCCGCGCCAATACCGGCTATGGCATGACCGAAACTTGCGGCATCATCACCTCCGTGGTTGGGGCGTTTTTCCTTGACCGACCCGAAAGCTGCGGCCCGCTTGTGCCGACTTTGGAAGGCAAGGTGATTGACGCGGCGGGCAATGATTTGCCGCAAGGCGAAACCGGTGAGTTATGCGTCAAAGGCGGCAATGTCATTAAGGGCTATCTCAACCGCGAAGAAGCGACAGCCGAGAGCATTCAGGGCGGCTGGCTGCGCACCGGCGATATTGCCCGCATGGATGAAGACGGCTTTGTGTTCATTGTCGACCGCGCCAAAGATATGGTGCTGCGCGGTGGTGAGAATATTTACTGCGCCGAAGTGGAGAGCGCTTTGTTCAAACATGATGCGGTTGCCGAATGCACGGTTTTCGGCGTCGAAGATGAGCGTTTGGGTGAAGAAGTCGGCGCCGCTGTCGTGCTTACCGAAGGCGCGGAACTGACGGCTGATGAATTACGCGCCCATTGCGCCAAATTATTGGCAAAATTCAAAATTCCGCGTTATATCTGGCTGCGAACCGAGAAATTGCCGCGCAATGCCAGCGGCAAATTCCTCAAAAGAGAATTGCGCGATACGCTGGACACGGCGGATGCGGCTTAACAGACCGCTCACGCGGCTAAATATGAGGGACAGCGTGGTCGATAAATCCTGCTCGTTGAAATCTGCATTTATTTTGTCGCTCTCGCTTTCATTGGCGCTTGCGCCCGTATGGGGTTTTGAATTGAAACCCGACACAGATGATACGGATTATCCGACTTACACGGATAGTGTGATAACCAGCGATGATGATGCTGCAGATGGCGACAGCATTCTTATCGAAGGATCGCCGACCGGAACCGGTAATGCGGCCCTGCTGATTGATGATGACTCGGCGGTCACCCTGGATGGGATGATAAGAATTCGCGATTATGACGATGATAATGTCAACACGCCAATAACTGATGCCATTGGTTTGGATATTGACTTTGATGTGACCGATGCCGCGGGCATTCGTCTGAAAAGCGGCGGCGATATTTTTATTATCGAGATTCGCGGCCCGGAATATGACGGTGATGATGACGGCTTTGCCGATAATGACAGCGATGAAGATGGCATTGGTGAAGGTTCGCCAGCCCTTGCCGGCAATCATACCCGCATCGGCTTGCGCCTGCAGTCGGGCCATAGCTTGACCGGCCCGCTGATTGGTGAAAGCGGTTCGCAAATAGATATTGAAGGCAATGCGGCCGCTATCGGTGACGTAGCAGGGGTAAAAATTGATGGCGATTTGATTAACAATCTTGACCTTTCAACGCTGATCGGCGTGCGCGGAGACAAGGGACGCGGCGTTGACATTAACGGCACGATTGTCGGCTATTACCGCCAGCGCGGTGATATTGATGTGCGCGGCGAAAACAGCGTCGCCATTGATATTGGCGCCGATATTACCGGCAGCTTGATGATTGAAGGTCTTGCCAATGCGACGGGCTATTCGACTGCACCGGTGCCGGGGCGCGGCATTGATGAGAGCGACCTGACGAATGAGCAAAGGGCAGCCAATAATAATGAGCGCCGCCGTGGCGGCTCGGCCGTCAATATTGATGCCGGTGTTGATGGCGGATTGATTGTCGGCGGTGTAATAAACCGGGTGGTCAGTGAAGATGAGCGGGATGAGATTAATGCAATAAATGAGCGTCGAAGCGATTCTGATAATGACAATGATAATGTGGTTGCTCTGAAAACCGACCCTTATCACTTTGATGAAAACCGCTCATCCGGACGGATTACGACCTATGGCGAAGCCGATGGCGAGGCAAGTTTGAAAATAACCGGCAGCATTGGCTCTGTCGGCGGCGCAACGCGCGAAGTTCTGCTTGATACGCGAGACGATGATGATGATGACACAGCGGCCAGCGAAGATGATGCAGCTGATTTTTATGACAGCACGGGTGAATTTTTCTTCTCCCACGGCTTGATAAATCGCGGCTCGATTGAGGCCAATGGCTGGTATGACGATGTTAAGGCCGATGCCGTGCTGCTTGATGGCGCAACCATTCATGGCGGCTTGTTCAATAGCGGTACGATTTCCGCGACTGCCTATAATGAAGATGCGCGGGCGCTGATTATCGGCACCGGCGCGGAATTGAATGACGGGCTGCGTTCCGATAATGCCGTGTTGCTCAATGAGGGCACGATTTCAGCATTTGTCGGCACCCATACCGGCTCAAGCGATTTTGACGAAACTGAAACCTATCAGGCGACCGCCATCACATTGCAAAATGGCGTGACTTTGCCGGATGGCGCCGTTTTCATCAATCGCAGTTCTGTTTCGGCCAATGCGGCGCATACCAAAGCGGAAACAAGCGATGCAGATGAGGATAATGTCGCTATCGCTTTTGATTTTTCGACCTATAACGGCAATGTCGACATCACCCAGGAACTGTTGAAGGCGGATACGACTCTGGCGGCAAATGTTGACGGCAATGCCGGAGATGAAACCGTTTATCGCGGCAGTGGTGATACGGATATTGACCGCGCAGGCGCAACCAATTCTGACGATGAGATTGTCGGCGATGGCGTGATTGACACGCGCGATGTCGCTGCGCCCAGCATTATCGGTGATGTGAATTTCGGCGACGGCGCGAATGTTTTTGAAATTAGAGCCGGCACGGTGAACGGCAATATCAATTTCAACGATGGCAATGACACCCTCAATCTGAGCAATGAAATTCAAGACGATGCCGATGATGACTATACCGCGCCGATTACCACTGTCACCGGCCGCATCATCAAGAGCGTGGGCAATCTCGATATCTCTATTGGCGAGCGGTCGCGGCTGTATCTCATTGGCCAAGAAGGTGACGCCGATACCGAAACCGAAAACCTTGATATCAATACAATGACGATTAATGGCGAATTGCAATTGTCTATTGATGCCGACCAATTGAGCGAAGACACGGCGCTTTTGAATGTTGCGACTTTGACTTTGAATCCAGGTGCGAAAATAACGCCGTCATTGACCCGCCTTTATGAGGATGGAAAGACGGTTAAATTGATCGACTATGGAAATTCACCGAATTTGCCGGCCGATTTTCTGAATAATGATGACACGCCCTTTGTTTATAATGTGGCTCTGGACAATAGCGACAACGCCATCTCCGCCTCATTCGTCACCAAAACCGCCGCTCAAACAGGGCTCACCAATCCTACCGAGCTTGCGGCCTATAATGCGGTATTGGCACATTTCAGCGGCAATGAGGATTTGGAAACGGCGCTGACCGGCATTGACAATGAGGCTGATTTCAAAGCCGCTTATCGCCAGCTTTTCCCGCATTATAGCGACGGCACGGCACAGCAATTATCCGGTCTTGCCGATATGGCGACCGGTGCGGTGTCGCAGCATTTGCAGCTTATCAATGCCGGTGGGCGGCGCGGCGGTGATGGCTGGTTGCAACAATTCGGCGATTATCGCAAGCAAGATGCCAGTGCCAATGGCGCCACCGTCAGCGGCACCAGCTATGCCATTGCGCTGGGCTATGATTTACCGGTGTCGATAATTGATGCGCTGGGGCTTTACCTGCAAATGGGCTTCACGGCAGTCAATGAAAAAAGCGCAGTAGCCAATGAAGTGACGAGTGAGAGTATCACTTATGGCATCTATCTGTCGGATAAAATCGGCGCACTGCAATATGAGGTGAACGCTGCTTACGGCTTTGTCGACTTGGAAAGTTTCCGCTTGATTGATTTTGCCGGTCTGGTTGAGCGCATGTCGGCCTCTTGGGATGCGACCAGCACGGCTGCCTCGGCGCGTCTGGCCTATCCGATTTTGCAAGATAATCATTTACTGCGGCTGGAAGCGGGGATGGATTATTTCAATCTCGCCCATGATGATTTCAGCGAAGTCGAAACGGTTGGCTATGACTTTGCCATGCAGGTAAAAGGCGGCGAGTCGGAAAAGACCTCGCAATTTATCGGTCTGCGCGGCGGTTATCGGCGCGGCGGCGATGACCCGGTGGCAATTGTCTGGGAGCCGAATTATTATCTCGGCTGGCGCAGCACATCGGAATTTACGCCTTATGAGGCAAGCGCCAATTTCATCGGTTCGGATGAGAGCTTTACCATGCAATCGCATATTGAGCCGGAGGATGCGATTGACATCGGCCTCGGCTTGGCGGCGCATAATGATTATTTTGCCTTTGAGTTTAATTATCGCGCCCGCATTGCCGATGATGAAGAGACGCATGGCGGCGGGGTGTCCATCCGCCTCTTATTTTAGCTATAGCGCGTCAAACAGGCCGGGCTTCAGCTTTTTGGCGGCATCGGCAAATTCGGCATAATCATCAATAATCGCATCGGCGTTGAGCTCTTCCAGGCCGACGCGGCGATAGCCAAAGCTGACACAAATTGTGGCGACATTGGCGGCAATGGCACCGCCAGTATCGGCCTCGCTGTCGCCAACCATAATCGCGTCTTGCGGCGGCACGCCGAGCCGCTGCAATGCCAGTTCAATCGTATCGGGGTCGGGCTTGCGCTTGGGCAGCGTATCGCCGCCGACCAGCACATCAAAATAATGATGCAGACCGAGCCGAAACAAAAGCTTGGCTGACAGGCTTTCGCGCTTATTGGTGACCACCGCCATTTTGATATTGGCCGCTTTGGCGGAATTCAAGAGCGGCAGCAGATTGGGATAAATTTTCGTATTGGCGTCGATATTTTGGTCATACCAGAGCACAAATTCTTCCGTGGCCGCATCCAGTTCGGCATCTTCCCAGCTGACGCCGTTTTCACGCAAGCCGCGTTTCAGTATCTCGCGCGCGCCGCCGCCAATCATATTGGTAATGGCGTCATCGGGCACTTCGGCAAGGTTGTTCTTGGTCAGCACATGGTTCATTGCAGCGTGTAAATCGGGCTTGGTGTCGGCCAATGTGCCGTCAAGATCGAATAAAAGGGCAGGCATGTTTCTCGCTTTTCATTAGGGCTTTTGCGCCGTCCCATGTTAAATCGGATTCATGGCACCGCGACATCTTTTTCTCATGCTCATTATATGTATTGTTTGGGGCTTCACCTTTGTTGCCGGTAAGGCGGGGGTGAGCGAATTGCCGCCCATGCTGTTTACGGCGCTGCGCTATATGGTGTTGTCGCTTTTGCTGTTTCCGTTTTTGCACATTGTGCCCGGCAAAATGCCGCAAGTCATGTTCATCACCATCACCATGGGCTCAATGCATTTCGCGCTTTTTTACGGCGGGTTGGGGCTGGCTGAAAATGTCTCCACCGTCGCCGTGGCAGTGCAGCTTTCCGTGCCGATAAGCACCATTATGTCAATCGTGTTTCTCAATGAGCAGGTCGGCTGGCGACGTTGGGGCGGCATTATCATGGCCTTTGGCGGTGTCATGGTTATCGGGCTCGACCCGGCCATTATCAATGAGCGCCTCGGCCTCATCATGGTCATCGCCGCCGCCTTTATCGGCTCGGCCGGCATGATTGTGATGAAGCAAATCACCGATACCGGCGTTTATCAAATGCAAGCCTGGATAGCGATGATGAGCTGGCCGCCGCTCTGCGCCGCCTCGCTGATTTTTGAAAGCAATCACGTGGCGGTGTTGCAAAATGCCGGCTGGATGGGCTGGGGCGGGGTGCTTTATACCGCTATCGGTGCCAGCCTTATCGGCCATGCCGGCATGTATTATCTGCTACAACGTTATGATGTCTCGCAGACCGCGCCCCTGACACTCATGGCGCCGGTTTTCGGGATTGTTTTCGGGGTGATGTTCTGGGGCGATGAGTTGAGCTTGCGCTTTTGGCTTGGCGGTGCGCTAACCTTGCTCGGCGTGTTGATTATCGGCCTCAGAAAACCTGAACTCCGCAAAGCCGGAGCGGTGTTGTGAGCGGCCTTGCCATAGAACGCCACCCATCGCCCAATTTCGACAATCGGGCTTGTGCCATCAGCCACATTATTTTGCACTATACCGATATGGCCGATTGCGATGCCGCGCTGGCGCGGCTGTGCGACGCGGCGGCCAAAGTCTCGGCGCATTATCTTATTCGCCGCGACGGGCATATTTTTCAACTGGTCGATGAGGCGGCTCGCGCATGGCATGCCGGTGTGTCTTACTGGCAGGGCGAGACGGATATGAATTCCGCCTCTATCGGCATTGAGCTTGACCATGACGGGCATAAGGACGGGGCGATGGCAGCTTTTCCCGAAGCGCAAATGGCGGCGCTTATTTCCCTCTTGCAAGATATTGTGAAGCGACACGATATACTGCCGCAAAATATTCTCGGTCATAGCGATGTCGCTCCGGGCCGCAAGATTGACCCCGGCGAAGCGTTTGACTGGGCCGCGCTGCATCGGGCCGGTTTCGGCCTGTGGGTCGATAATGTGAAAACAGAAGACGTGCCGCCATTGGCCACGGGCAGCGAAGACAAAGCCGTCGCGCCGCTGCAAAAAGCGCTCGCCGCCATCGGCTATCAAATCACCGCCGACGGGGTTTTCGGGCCGCAAACGCAAGCCGTCATCAGCGCGTTTCAACGCCATTTCCGCCCCGCCAAAATCGACGGCGCGGCCGATGCCGAAACGCAAACGTTGGTTTATGCGGTTTGTCGCTTGGCGCTCAGCCCTTGACCTCTCACCTCCTTCGGCGTAAGCCGGTTCTCGGTCAGAGGGTCGGGCGATTGCCTTTGCTTCTTGTTTCGGCAGGGGGTAGGGGAGGAAAGTCCGGGCTCCACGGAAACACGGCGCCGGATAACGCCCGGCGGAGGTGACTCCAGGGAAAGTGCCACAGAAAGCAAACCGCCTGCTCCATATTTTATGGGGGAGGTAAGGGTGAAAGGGTGCGGTAAGAGCGCACCGCGTGGCCGGTAACGGCCATGGCAGGGTAAACCCCGTCGGGAGCAAGACCAAATAGAGACGGCATATGGCCCCGTTTCCGGGTCGTCGTCCGGGTAGGTTGCACGAGGTGTTCGGTAACGGGCATCCCAGATGAATGATCGCCGCCTTTTCTTCGGAAAAGCGCACAGAACCCGGCTTACAGACCCTCTGATCTCTAATTTATTGCGCGGCAGGCTTGGCCTATGGCCGACGCCGGGCAACCGGCCGTCAACCGCCGGAAGGCAGTTGTGCGCGAAAACCCTAACGATATTCACGCACCAACGCGCAACGGCGTCAGCCGTTGACGCCGCGTCTTCAGGCGCAGACGACGCCCCGCCAGAGGCTTGGCGCGGAGGTCATGCCTGCCTGAAGATATAGTTAAAGTCCCGTTTTCACCCTTGTTTTGGGGTCTGTTTCCCGTTGACACCCATAATATCCCGTGCTATCCCAGACTATCCCGTTTTGAGCCAGCAATAGACAAAATGGGGTGTCCAAAACGCGTTTGGGCACAACATATGGAGGGAATTGGACATGACCATGTTCATGTCAACCATTTCGGGCAAAATAGATGCCAAAGGCCGCGTCTCGGTGCCGTCTGTCTTTCGTTCCGCCATTTCGGCGCAAAACGGGGCAGCACAAAGCGGCGCGCCGCAAGGTATTTTTGTCTATCCCTCTTTCACCGAAAACGCCATTGAAGGCGGCGGCCACACGCTGATGAATGATATCGGCGCGATGGTCGAACGGTTGAACCTATTTGCCGAAGAACGCGACGCGCTGGCGGCGTCACTATTTGCCGACAGCCACCACTTGAATTTCGATGCTGATGGCCGCGTTTCTCTTCCGGCTGCATTGCTGGCGCATGCCGGTATTGAAAAAGAACTGTGCTTTGTCGGGATGGGCGTTAAATTCCAGATTTGGAATCCGCAAGGTTTTGCCGATTTCAGGTCTAAATCCCGCACGATGGCGTTGGAACAGCGCGGTCTGTTGCAATCGCTCAGTCATGCCCCGCCGGGCGGCACAGACGGGTCACAGCAATGAGTGGTGGGGGTGACGTGAACAGGCAGCAGCAAAGCGTGCCCCCGCACTCGGCTCCGCATATTCCGGTTCTTTTGAATGAGGTGGTCACCGCGCTTGGCCCGCAGGCCGGTGAGGTGATGGTCGACGGCACATTCGGAGCCGGCGGCTATTCGCGCGCTTTATTGGAAGCCGCCGATTGCGCGGTGATTGCCATTGACCGCGACCCCGACACCAAAACTCATGCCGATGGCTTGACCGTGGAATATGGCGATCGCTTTTCTTATACCTCCGGCTGCTTCGGCGATATGCAGGATTTGCTGGCCGCGCCGGTTGATGGGGTTACGCTCGATTTGGGTGTTTCCTCCATGCAGCTCGATGAGGCAATGCGCGGC
>CATDDF010000006.1 GCA_949498175.1 Alphaproteobacteria bacterium
CCGAGAGCCATTGGGACGCGTTTTTCCATTTCTATATGGATACCGGCCAGCGCAAATGGGGCACGCCCTATCTGACGCGCAGCTTCTTCTCGATGATAAACGAAACCATGCCCGATGACATTTTGCTGATTATGGCCCAGCGCGATGGCGATTATATCGCCGGTGCGCTGAACTTTATCGGCGGCGATACGCTGTTCGGGCGCAATTGGGGGTGCATTGAAGACCACCCGTTTCTGCATTTCGAGCTGTGCTATTACCAAGCTATTGATTTCGCCATTAAGCGCGGCCTGAAGCGCGTTGAGGCCGGCGCACAGGGCACGCACAAGCTGGCGCGCGGATATGTGCCCCATCGCACCTATTCGGCGCATTATATCGCTCATGCGGGCTTACGCGACGCGGTCGGCAACTATCTTGAAAGCGAACGGCAATATGTGGACAATGATATCGCCGTTTTGAGCAATCACACGCCGTTTCGTAAAACCGCGAATGAGGGGGAAGACCATGATCAAACTTGATGATGCCTATGACGAAAACAATATTTTCGCCAAAATTTTGCGCGGCGAGATTCCCAGTATCACGCTTTATGAAGATGATAAGACACTGGCCTTTATGGATATCATGCCGCAAGCGACCGGCCATTGTCTGGTCATCCCAAAAGAGCCTGCCGTGACGTTTCTCGATCTGTCGGAAGATAGCGCGGCGGCGGTGATGGCGACGGCAAAAAAAGTAGCCGCCGCCGTGGTCAAGGCGATGGACGCGCCGGGCTTTATGATGGCGCAACTCAACAGTTCCGCCGCCGGTCAATCCGTGCCGCATTATCATATGCATATATTGCCGCGCCATGACGGGCTGGAATTGAAATTCCATGCGCGCGAGCCGGAAGATATGGCGGTGCTGAATGACACGGCGGAAAAAATCCGCGCGCAGCTGTAAGGTTTAATTGACCTTTTCGGACGGCTTGCCGGTTTTCTTGCCCGGTTTGTCGTCTCTGTATTTGAAAGCCAGCTTCTTATCTTTGCTGAGATCAACCGTCACCAAGCCGCCGCCTTTCAATTGACCGAACAATAATTCATCGGCCAGCGGCTTTTTGATGTTTTCTTGAATGATGCGCGCCATCGGCCGCGCACCCATTTGCGGGTCATATCCCTCTTCGACAAGCCAATCCATTGCCTTTTTCGACACTTCGATAATGACATTGCGGTCAGAAAGCTGCATTTCCAATTCGAGAATAAACTTCTCGACCACGCGGACGACAACCTCCGGCGGCAGATTGGAAAACGGCACCACCGCATCCAGGCGATTACGAAACTCCGGCGTGAACATGCGGTTAATCGCTTCCGTATCTTCGCCTTCACGACGCACACGACCAAAACCCATCGGCTCTTTCGCCATATCAGAGGCACCGGCATTGGTGGTCATAATGAGAATGACATTGCGGAAATCCACCTTGCGGCCATTGGCGTCGGTCAGGCTGCCATGGTCCATCACTTGCAGCAGCACATTGAACAAATCAGGGTGCGCTTTTTCAATCTCGTCGAGCAACAGCACGCAATGCGGGTTTTGGTCAACGCCATCGGTCAGCAAGCCGCCCTGATCATAGCCGACATAGCCGGGAGGTGCGCCAAGCAAGCGCGATACGGTATGGCGTTCCATATATTCCGACATATCAAAGCGCAGCAATTCGACACCCATAGCGGAAGCCAGCTGGCGCGCTACTTCGGTTTTGCCGACACCGGTCGGGCCGGAAAACAAATAGCTGCCAATCGGTTTTTCAGCTTCGCGCAATCCGGCGCGCGATAATTTAATGGAGGCAGCCAGCGCAGCAATCGCTTCGTCTTGCCCGAACACCACACGCTTCAGCGTAACATCGAGGCCCTTCAACTTCTCCGTGTCGTCTTTGGAAACGGTTTTCGGCGGTATCCGCGCCATAGTGGCAATGGTCGCCTCAATATCTTTTACGCTCACGGTCTTTTTGCGCTTCGATGCGGGCAGCAGCATTTGCGATGCGCCGACCTCATCAATCACATCAATCGCCTTATCGGGCAATTTGCGGTCCGCCATATAGCGCGACGACAGCTCAACCGCCGCCTTCAGCGCATCATTGGTGTAACGAATGGCGTGGAAATCTTCGAAATAGCTTTTCAATCCTTGCAGAATTTTAATCGTATCGGGCACGCTCGGCTCATTGACATCAATCTTCTGGAAGCGGCGCGCCAGCGCACGGTCTTTTTCGAAATGCTGACGGAATTCTTTGTAAGTCGTCGAGCCCATGCAGCGCAGACCCCCGCTTTGCAGCGCCGGTTTCAACAGATTGGAAGCATCCATCGCCCCGCCCGAGGTTGCCCCCGCGCCGATGACAGTATGAATTTCATCAATGAAAAGAACCGCTTCCGGCATATCTTCAAGTTCAGACATGACCTGCTTTAAGCGTTCTTCAAAATCACCGCGATAACGTGTGCCGGCCAGCAACACGCCCATATCAAGCGAATAAATGACATTATCGGCCAGCACATCGGGCACATCGCCCTCAATGATTTTGCGCGCCAAGCCCTCGGCAATGGCGGTTTTACCGACCCCCGGGTCGCCAACCAAAAGCGGATTGTTTTTATTGCGGCGGCACAATATTTGAATGGCGCGCGCCACTTCTTTCGAGCGACCGATGAGCGGGTCGACCTTGCCGTCGCGTGCCTTCTCATTCAGGTTGACGCAATAGACAGCCAGCGCCTCGCCATCCGGCACGCCGTGGCCTTCTTCGCCCAAATCAGCCGCCCCCTCAACCGAGCGTGTCTCCGACTTACCCGGTTTTTTGGCAACGCCGTGCGAAATGAAATTAACCGCGTCATAGCGCGTCATTTCTTGCTCTTGCAAGAAATAGGCCGCGTGGCTTTCGCGCTCGGCAAACATAGCAACCAGCACATTGGCACCCGTTACCTCATCGCGGCCAGAGCTTTGCACATGAATGACAGCGCGTTGAATGACGCGTTGAAAACCGGCTGTCGGCTTGCAGTCTTCGTCATCTTCAATGACCAGTCCCGTCAATTCATTATCAATATAATTGGTCAAATTGTTTTGCAGCACGCCAATATCGACACCGCAGGCTTCCATTACGGCAATGGCATCGACATCTTCCGTCAGGGCCAGCAGCAAATGCTCCAAAGTCGAATATTCATGACTGCGGTCATTGGCCAGCACCAGCGCGCGGTGCAATCCTTGCTCAAGTTCTTTTGAAAATGCAGGCACGTTTCGCTCCTTAATATCCGATCAATCTTTTTCCATTGTGCATTGCAGCGGATGGTCGTGCTGCCGTGCCATATCCATGACTTGGGTTACTTTAGTTTCTGCTACTTCATAGGTAAACACACCGCAAATCCCAACACCATTCTGGTGCACATGCAGCATGATTTTGGTTGCATCTTCGGCACTCTTGGAAAAAAACCTCTGTAAAACGTAAATGACAAATTCCATCGGCGTGTAATCATCGTTCAGCAGCAGCACTTTATACATGGCAGGCTTTTGCGTTTTGGCACGCGTCAGCGTCACCGTGCCGGTGCCGCCATCATCTTTGCCGCCGGATTTCTTATCCTGCATGCTTATTTTGTATTCATCAGGAATCATCATGTTCCAATGTTACCTTGCCCACCCCAGCTTCTTCAAGAGAAACAACACCTGTTAGAAATCTAAGCGGCTGCGTTTCCAAAGCAAATGCCACTTGCTAAACTGTTGGAGAAGGAGCGATTCCGTGTCTCGACTGAAACTTGTTATATCCTTGATAAGCCTATGTTTTGCATGGATTTTTATCGATTCAGCTCAAGCTGCGCAGTTTTCTTCCATTGTCATTGACGCGACAACCGGGCGCACCCTGCATCAATATCGTGCCAATCAGCAGCGTTATCCTGCCAGTCTCGCCAAAATGATGACCCTTTATATGATGTTTGAGGAAATCGAGCAGGGCCGTATGAAACCGGATACGAAAATTCGTGTATCGCGCAAAGCAGCACGACAGCCGCCGAGCAAATTGCGCTTGCGCTCCCACTCAACCATCAGCGCGCGCGACGCCATGCATGCGCTGATTGTTAAATCTGCCAATGATGTCGCCTATGCGGTGGCCGAACATATTGCCGGTTCAGAGGCCAAATTTGCCCGCCGCATGACCGGCAAGGCGCGCCAATTGGGGCTTTATGACACGCGCTTCACCAATGCGTCGGGGCTTTATCATTGGCGGCAACAAACGACCGCACGCGATATGGCACGCTTGGCGGCACTCTTGCTTGAGCGTTTTCCGCATTTTGAGACCGTCTGGCGACTGCGTGAGTTTGACTATAGCGGGAAAACCTATATCAGCCACAATCGACTACTCAATCGGCTTTATGGCGCGATGGGCATGAAAACCGGCTATATCCGTGCCTCCGGCTATAATTTGGCAACCGCCGTGCAGCGCGACGGCAAACGGGTGATTGTCATCGTACTGGGCAGCGATTCACCCCAATCCCGCGACCGCCGTGTGACGGCTTTGGCTGAGCGCAGTTTGCTGCGCGCGCAAACCATGAAAGAAGTTACGCTGAGCGACGCGCAGCGCCA
>CATDDF010000007.1 GCA_949498175.1 Alphaproteobacteria bacterium
CGGCACGCATGGCGCGTTCGGGCATATGCTTCATACGCGCGTCAATCGCGTCATGCACCAGCAAGCGCCCCTTATTCTGCATTTGTGCCGCCAGCGCCAAAGCCTTGCCACCGGCACCGGCGCAGAAATCCATCACCGTTTCAAAAGGCTGCGCCGCGCATATTTGCGCCACCGCTTGTGCGCCCGCATCTTGCACCTCAACCAGCCCGTCCTTATAGGCTCGGCTCATCGTGATTTGTGCCGTGCCTGACACCCGCAATGCGGTCTCAATATGCGGATGCGGCGCAGCCTCAATATCATCTTCCAGCAAAGCGGCTTGCGCGGCCATGCGGTCGCCTCGCAACAGATTGATCCGCACATCGAGCGGCGCGCGGCTTTGCATCGCCACCAGCACCGCCTCAGTCGCGTCGCCCAATTGCGCCTCAATATCCTCAAGCAACCAAGCCGGTGCGGAAAGCTTATCGGCCTGCTCAAGCGGTGGCGTGGTGGCGGCATGGTTCAATGTTCTCACATCGGCGTCGGAAATCGGCTTGGCCGCATATTGGCTACCATCGGCCAACGCCACCACCTCATCAAGCGGCATGTCAGACAATATATGCGTCGCCAGCATGGTCACCAAAAGCGGCTCGTCACTGCCCAGCCGCGCCGTTAGATTGCCGTAATGGCGCAAAATGGCAAACAGCCTATCGGAAATATCGCGCCGGTCTTTCGAACCGGCATAGCGATTTTGTCGCCCCCAATGCTGCACCAGCCGGTCAGCCGGTTGACGTTCCGATAAAGCCAAGCGCAATAATTCGGCAATGGTTTTGAGACGAGCGGCAGGACGCACTAGTTTTTTCCGGACCCCGGATAATTGGGCGCTTCGCGCGTGATCGTCACATCATGGACATGACTTTCGACCAAAGAGGCCGAGGTCATACGCACAAATTTGGCGCGCTTGTGCAATTCACCAATACTGGCCGAGCCGGTATAGCCCATAGCGGCGCGCAAACCGCCGACCAGTTGATGCACGACTTGCTCAACCGGCCCTTTGAAAGGAATTTGCCCTTCAATGCCTTCCGGCACCAATTTATGCGTCTCGGAAATATCTTGCTGAAAATAGCGGTCCGCCGAACCGCGCGCCATCGCCCCGACCGAGCCC
The DNA here is from genome assembly GCA_949498175.1 of Alphaproteobacteria bacterium. Lineage (GTDB taxonomy): Bacteria > Pseudomonadota > Alphaproteobacteria > RS24 > RS24 > UBA8337. The sequence continues at coordinate 1,142 of CATDDF010000007.1, forward strand.
ATGCCCCGATAAGCTTTATAGGAACGGCCTTGATAGAGAAACACTTCGCCGGGACTTTCTGTCGTGCCGGCCAAAAGCGAGCCGACCATGACACAGCTTGCGCCGGCGGCCATCGCTTTGGCGAGGTCGCCCGAATATTTAATGCCGCCATCGGCAATTACCGGCACATCGGCTTTATTTGCCGCTTCCACCGCATCCATAATGGCAGTTAATTGCGGCACACCGACACCGGCAACAACGCGTGTGGTGCAAATGGAACCGGGGCCAATGCCGACCTTAATGGCATCGGCACCGGCATCGATAAGCGATTGCGCGCCGTCTTTGGTGGCGACATTGCCCGCCATCACCTGAATGGAGTTGGATAGGGACTTAATGCGCGACACCGCCTCACCGACACGCGCTGAATGACCATGCGCCGTATCGACAACCACCAAATCAACACCGGCATCGACCAGCGCTTCAGTACGGGCAAAGCCATCATCACCGACGGTTGTGGCCGCAGCGACGCGCAAGCGGCCCTGCTCGTCTTTAGCGGCATTGGGGTGCAATTGCGCCTTTTCCATATCTTTGACGGTAATCAGCCCGACGCAGTGATAATCATCATCCACCACCAGCAATTTCTCAATGCGATGTTGGTGCAAAAGCCGCTTGGCCTCCTCATGCCCGACGGCTTCTTTGACCGTCACCAAATTTTCATGCGTCATCAATTCCGACACTTTCTGATTTGGGTTGGAAGCAAAACGCACATCGCGATTGGTCAAAATACCCACCAGTTTGCCGCCCTTTTTAGTAACCGGCACGCCGGAAATTTTATTTTCCGTCATCAAATCAAGTGCGTCAGATAGTTTGGCGTCGGGCGCTATGGTCAGCGGGTTGACCACCATGCCACTTTCAAATTTCTTTACTTTAGTGACTTCTGCCGCTTGTTCTTGCTGGGTTAGATTGCGATGCAGCACGCCAATGCCCCCGGCTTGCGCCATGGCAATGGCCATTTCGCTTTCGGTCACCGTATCCATGGCGGCCGACAAAAGCGGGATACCCAAATTGATGGATTTCGTGATGCGCGTCGCCGTATCGGCTTCGGTCGGCAAAATTGTCGAGCTTGCCGGTTCAAGCAGAACATCGTCAAAAGTCAGGGCTTCTCGGAACATATGTCAAATCCTCTATCTGGAGGTCTATTTGACGATTTCCTGTATCACTATTATGGCGGGTTTGGCAAAGATTATCTGCACGGCGCAGAATTCTGTCGCTTTTGTCGCAGTCTTCAGCCCTTAAAATCGCGCGCAATGACATAAAGCTCGACTGATTCCTTGCGGCTCGATTTCGGCTTCATATGCATGACATTGCCGAAACGGCTTTTCAAATCATTCAAAAGCTCACCCGATGTGCCGCCCTGAAATACTTTGGCGCAAAACGCGCCGCCCGGCTTTAATGCCTCAAAGGCAAACCAAGCCGCCGCTTCGGCCAGTGCCATAGTGCGCAAATGATCGGTTTGTCGATGGCCGGTTACCGGCGCCGCCATGTCAGACATAACAATATCAGCGCGCCGACCGGCCAAATCATGGACAAGCTGCGGCGCTTTATCATCGAGAAAATCTAGCTTTAAGAAAGACACACCGGCAATCGGTTCCATGTCTTGAATATCAATGGCGGCGACAAAGCCCTTATCTTTTTTCGTGCCGAGACGTTGCGCAGCAACCTGCGCCCAGCCGCCCGGAGCACTACCCAAATCAATGGCGCAGCCGCCCGGTTTGAGAAATTTGAAGCGGTCATCCATTTCAATTATTTTATAAGCGGCGCGCGAACGATAGCCGTCTTGTTTGGCAGCCGCCACATAGGGGTCGTTCAATTGCCGCTCCAGCCAGCGGGTTGACGATAATTTGCGACCGCGCGCCGTTTTCACGCGCTCGCGCATACGGTCGCCGCGTCTTTGCCCATCGCCAACGCCGCCTTTGCCGGTCTTATTGACCATTGGATTTGCTCCTATTGCCTGACCGGCGATGGCGGCGATAGCGCGTACGCCGCTTGTCTTTGGCCAACATACGCATCAGCAGACCTTCGCGCAGCCCCCTATCGGCGACCGAAAATTGTTCGACCGGCCAGCGATTGTAAATTGCCTCCAAAACCGCACAACCGGCCAGGACCAAATCGGCTCGCTCCTTGCCGATACAAGGGTTTTCCGCCAATTCGTCGCGGCTCAGGCGGCGTAAATCACCGATTACGCGGGTAATATCGCGCGAAGCAATGGTGCAACCATCAACGACTTTGCGGTCATATTTGGCCAATCCAAGCTGCACTGCGGCCAAAGTCGTCACCGTGCCCGACGTGCCGATAATCTGTACTTTACGCATATCGGCAATATCGCTTTGGCGATCCATGAAATCTTTCAAACGCGCTTCCGACTCGGCCAGCATCCCCTCATAACCATGCTCATAGGGGCCGGGACCGGCATGACGCTCGGCCAAGCGAACCACACCAAGCGGCAGGCTGGCGCTGTCGGTTAATTTGAAAAAACCGTTTTCCTGTCGCGTTGACCGGCTTACTTCGGTCGAGCCGCCGCCAATATCAAACAAAATTATGTCATCGACATCGGCGTTGAACAATGAGCCGCAGCCTATTGCCGCCAGTTCGGCTTCCGCCTTGCCATCAATAATTTCCAGTCTGAGGCCGGTTTCTCTTTTAACCCGTTTGATAAACTCCGCCCCATTATCGGCGTCGCGGCACGCCTCGGTAGCCACGCATCGCATTCGCTTGACGGAGGCGCGGCGGATTTTCGAAGCGCATATGCGTAATGCCGAAATGGTGCGCTCCATGGCATTATCGGATAAGCGTCCGGCCCTATCCAGCCCCTCACCGAGACGCACAATGCGCGAAAATCCGTCGCGTACCAAGAACCCATTATTGCCGTCATGCTCGACAATCAATAAACGGCAATTATTGGTACCAAGATCAAGCGCCGCATAGAAGCGCCCCTTATTTTTTCGATTGTGGTGTCGCGACGGGTATCTACGGCCAGTTTTCGCCTTTTTATCGCCTTTGGGCGCTTGTGGGCTTTCAGAACGTGACTCGTCAGACATAAATTTTCTCCAGCCGACAAATTGTCGGAGCGGGCTAGCCGTTGTCAAAAACATAGCAATGAAGCGCAAAAGCGCAAACATTAAAAAAAACATATGATTTCTGCTCATTAATTTGGTTTAATTCGGCTTCTCTGGGAGAGGCCATAAAATGAAAAATGCTGACGCTCATAAACCTTTGGACACGAAATTGTTGCAAGCGGCGGAAAGCTGTCTTGATGGTCGCAGCTTTGCGGAGGCCTTTAACGATTTCGACCGCGACGGATACATCGTTTTTGAGAATGTTTTGGGCGATGCCGAAATTTCACGCGTGCGCCAAGCGCTTGACCCTTATTTTGGCTTGGGGCGCGCCGGACGCAATGATTTTGAAGGACTGAAGTCGAACCGAGAATATGCACTGCTGGCAAAGGGCGATATTTTTGCCGAATTGGCCATTCACCCGCTGGCGCTTGCCTTTGCCGAATATGATTTGGGCAAAAGCTGCATATTATCCGCCTTTCTCGCCATTCAGTTGCACCCGGGCGAGACCGTTCAGCCGTGGCATTGCGATGATGATCATTGTCGCTTGGCGCGTCCGCGTCCGCCCTTCCAACTCAGTGCCTTTTGGTCGATTGACGAGACAACGGAAAAAAACGGCGCCACGGAAATTATTCCCGGCAGTCATTTATGGGATGAAGAACTGGGTAACAATCTCTTGAATAGCGGTGCTTTCGAGCAACGCGAAATTGGTGATATCGATATAGACCCCGCGCCACATGCTGATGCAATGAAAATAACCATGCCCGCCGGTTCACTAATGCTGGCCAAAGGCACGCTTTATCACCGTGGCGGTGCCAATAAATCAGATGGCAAGCGACTGATTTTAACACCACAATATAGCCCGGGCTGGGTGCGCCCACTCGAGAATATGATCTTATCAACCCCGCCTGAAGTGGCCGCCAAATTACCAAAGCGCGCGCGCGAGCTAATTGGCTACTCGATACATCCCCCCTTTATGGGCTATGTAGATGGCGAGCATCCGCAAAAAACATTGGATCGACAAGTCGTCGGCGAATAGGAGAATGTAATGTCTGATATGAAAACCGAAACCTTATTGCTGCATGCCGGATGGCGGGCTGATGAAACCACAGGCTCTGTCGCTGTGCCAATTCATCAGACAACCAGCTATCAATTTAATAATACGGAACATGCCTCCAGTCTTTTTGCGCTGTCTGAATTGGGCAATATTTACACGCGCATAATGAATCCGACCAATGATGTGTTGGAACAGCGCATTACCACCCTTGAAGGCGGCGCAGCGGCGCTGGCGGTATCCTCCGGACAAACCGCTTCAACCATGGCCATTCAAAATATTGCGCGCGCCGGTGACAATGTCGTCTCGTCGACCAATCTGTATGGCGGCACATGGAATTTGTTTGCCAATACGATGAAAGATATGGGCATTGAGGTGCGCTTTGTTGACCCCGATGACCCGCAAAATTTCGCCAATGCGATTGATGACAAAACGCGCGCCTTTTATGCCGAGACGCTGCCCAATCCGAAGCTCGAAGTATTTCCGATTAAGGAAGTGGCTGACATAGGTCGCGCCCACGGCATTCCGCTGATTATGGACAATACGGCGGCGCCGATATTGTGCCGTCCTTTCGACCACGGCGCGGCTGTTATTGTTTATTCGGCGACCAAATATATTGGCGGTCACGGCACATCAATCGGTGGTTTGATTGTTGATGGTGGCAATTTTGACTGGGAAGGCGCCGGTGTTGAACGTCAACCGCTGCTCAATTCGCCCGACCCGTCATATCATGGCGCGGTATGGACCGAGGCGGTCAAACCACTGGGTCCGATTGCCTATATTTTGAAAGCGCGCACTACTTTGCTGCGTGATTTGGGTGGCGCCATGTCACCAATGAATGCGTTTCAATTCCTGCAAGGCATAGAGACGCTGGCGCTGCGTATGCGCGCCCATTGCGACAATGCAACAGCCGTGGCGGCTTGGTTGACCAAGCAAAAAGGCGTGACTAAGGTCATTCACCCATCATTGATGGTTGGAGAAGCGAAAAAACGGGCTGACGCCGCAATGAGCGGTGGTTATGGCGCGCTAATGGGC
>CATDDF010000008.1 GCA_949498175.1 Alphaproteobacteria bacterium
AGCATAGATGCGATGCGGTAAATCACCTAGAGTTAAAGCGATGGGCAGATTTGAACCTATTTTACAGACCGAAAGATTGCATTTGGTGCATTTCACCGAAGCGCATTTGGACGATTTTGCCGCCATGAATGGCGATGCCGAGGTGATGGAATTTTTCCCCGCCACGCAAAGCCGCGATGAAAGCGCAGCCTTTCTGGCGCGCATAATGGCGCATCGCGAGCAGCACGGCTATTCGCTGTTTGCCCTGCATTTGAAACAAGATGATAAATTTGTCGGCTTTACCGGTCTGTTGCATGCCGATTTTGCGGCGCATTTTACCCCGGCGGTTGAAATCGGCTGGCGTTTCCCGAAATTTGCTTGGGGGTAGGGCTTGGGGCCGGAGGCGGCGCGCGCCTGTCTGACATATGGGTTTGAAACATTGGCGCTTGATGAAATCGTGTCGTTCACGGCGGCACAAAATAAGCGGTCCATTCGGGTGATGGAAAAAATCGGCATGCAGCATGATGCTGCCGATAATTTCGACCACCCGCATTTACCGACGGGCCATTGGCTGTGCCGCCATGTGCTTTATCGTAAACGGAGGAACTCATGAAATTTGTTGAATGGCTGAAATGGGGCGGCACGGCCTTTGTGCTGTCGGGCATATTGCTGACCAATTTGAACCTTTACCCGCTCAATATTCTGGTGCATGGCACCGGCTCGCTGGGTTGGACATTGGCCGGTATCATCACCAAAGACCGCGCGCTGACGGTCAATTTCGGCATGCAAATGCCGCTTTTCGCGCTTGGTTATGCGAAAATGGGTGGGCTGATTTAGCGCGCTAAATCATTGCACCGTTGCTCGATTTGACGCAAAGTTCGGATAGTTATTAGGAGTTTTATCATGCGTAAATCGCTTCTTGTCTTGCTTGTCGCTTTATTGGCCATGCCATTGGCGACGCCGCTGATTGTCAGCGAGGCCAATGCCCTGCCGAAATGCCGCAATGTAGCCGGTTATGAGCCGAAGCCGACCTGCGAGGCGCGCAATCAACGGGCGCAATGGCAAGCCGAGCAAACGGCGCGCATGACGGCGCAATTGGTGGCTGATGCATTGGCGCAGCAGGCCGCCGCCGACAAGCAAGCAGCCGGAGAAGAGGGCGGTTTTATGGCGACGGTAAACGGCATTATCGGCACGGTCGTTGAGACGGTCAGCGGCTTGTTCTAAAAATTTCGTTCAATCATCTGATGCGCCGCGTGCTTCATCATTGGCCAATTTTTCCGCCAAATCATTGCTGAGTAGGGCGTCAAATGCCGCTTTCAGGCTTTTGCGCTTTAAAAGCCGTTTCAGTTTTTTGCGCGGCCAAGAAACAAGCACACTGCCTTCATGCGCATGCACGGTCGCGGTGGCGGGGACATCTTGCGAGAAAGAAATCTCGCCAATCAATATATTGTCGCCGACATCAATCTCTTTATCGCTTTTGCTGACCGTGGCACCGCCCGAAACAATGTAATAAAGCGTCTTGCTCGGCTTGCCTTGCTCGGTCAATTGTAGCGGCGCATCGAGGGTCTGCCAGCTACAAGGCTGCATCAGGCGGCGGAAATCACCTTCAGAAAATTGCGGCATTTCTTTTTTCAGCGCTTGTTCTTCGGGCGTTAGCGGGGTGGTGAAGCGGTCGCGCAGGCTCGCCCAAATCACCGCCATATTGACCAGCAAAATGGCCACGGCCCATAGCAAGGCAAAGAAATTGCCGTCACCCAGCGCAAAGCCATAAACAAAAACGGCTGCGCCGACAGCGAACACGGCGCGTGACAAAATCACATCGCGGATAAGGAAGCCGACGAGAAAGACCGCCGCACCGATATTGAAAACAAGAAATTGAGACATAAAATCCTCTAAACTTTGATAGAATCATAGCGTAGCTTGGACTTAAGTTCTATCACGAAGCGGTGACATTATGACCGACATTTCTTCTGTCTCTCTTTTGCCGGACGCGCTGGCCGCGCGGTTCAAGGCGTGGCGGCAAGATGGTTTTGACGAGGCGCATTTTGCCGAAATGGCCAATGGTCAAAGCCCGATGGCGATGGTGATTTCATGCTGCGACAGCCGCGTGCAATCGACCGAGATATTCGACGTGCCAGCCGGTTCGTTTTTCATTCACCGCAATATCGCCAATTTGGTGCCGCCCTATCAGAGCGGCAGCGACGCGCCTGGTACGGCCTCGGCTTTGGAATATGCGGTCAAGGCGCTGAAAGTGCCGCATCTCATCATTATGGGCCATTCGGCCTGCGGCGGCGTGCAAGCCTGTTATGAGATGTGCGAGAATGACGTGGCGGCGGAAGATGCCGGTTTTGAATTTGTTGGCCATTGGCTGGAGGCATTGCGTCCGGCGCATGGCCGCATCAGTGGCGAGGGCGAGGCCGCACGCCTTATTTCTATGGGGCATGAGGGGGTTATCGGCTCGCTTGATAATCTCATGGGCTATCCGTTCATTGCCGCGGCGGTAGAGGCGGGGGCGCTCAGCCTGCATGGGCTGTGGCACGATATCGGCCCCGGCGCGCTCTATGCGCTGAACCCCGAAACCGGCACTTTTGAAGCGGTATAAGCGGCAAGAAAAGGGGCCACGCATCGCCCCGCACCCAACCCACGCAGATTGATATTCGCCGTGCCTTCCAAGCCGTTGGATTGGAATTGATTGGTTTCGCCGTCAACGCCCGAGCTGACGCCCAGCGTTTTCACCAATTCAACGACCGACGGATTGCCGACATTGAACAATTCTTCTCTGTTCACCACATCGACCGGCACCGGCGCGTCTTCCGGCGTTTGTTTAATGTAGGAACCGGCAACAATCACCTCATCGACGCCGTCTTGCGCGCCGAGCGGTGACACGGCAAGGCCAAGCGCCAGCGCGCCACCTAATGCCGTTTTCATGAAAATTGCGTCTGCCATGACCCCTGCCTCCCTTTTTGTTTTTTTTTAGACTCTTTATCCTACGCATTGGCGCGCGGCTTTGGCAAGCAGGTTTTACAATTTCGATGGGCTGGTGCAGGATATCGCTCGTTGTCGTTAGGGGAAGCCGAGCACATGAGTAAAACAAAATCCGTTAAAGCGCCGATGCAAGCGGTGGTTCATGCCGTCAATGTGGCGGTCGGCGACGCCGTCAGCGCCGGTCAGGAATTGGTCATTTTGGAAGCGATGAAAATGCAGCACGCTTTGGCTGCGCCTGTTTCCGGCACGGTTTCGGCGTTGAAATATGCGGTCGGCGAAGTGGTGGAAGAAGCCGCCATTGTATTTTCCGTCGAAGCCGGTGACGCGGCAAAAGATGCGGCGGTGGAAGATAAGGCGCAAGACATGGAAGACATCCGCGCTGATTTGGCCGAACTGCAAGCGCGGCTGGCGCGCACGCAAGACGCCAATCGGCCTGAAAAAATTGCCAAGCGACATGAAAAGGGCCACCGCACGGCGCGCGAAAATGTCGATGATTTATGCGACACGGACAGCTTTATCGAATATGGCCAGCTAATGGTGGCGGCGCAGCGTCAACGCCGCGAATTGGACGACCTTATTGACAATACACCGGCTGACGGCTTGGTCGCCGGTTTCGGCGCGGTCAATGGCGCGCTGTTTGACGAAGACGCGGCGCGCACTGCCGTTTTGGCCTATGACTATACCGTGCTGGCCGGCACGCAAGGTCTGTTCAACCATAAAAAGACTGACCGCGTGTTGGAAATGGCGCATGAATGGCAAGTGCCGACCGTCTTTTATACCGAAGGCGGCGGCGGCAGGCCGGGCGACACCGATGCCTCGAAAATATCGGGCGGTGGCTTGGATGTCATGACCTTCGCGACATGGGCGCAAGCCAGCGGCGTCGCGCCACGCATTGCGGTGAATAATGGCTATTGCTTTGCCGGTAATGCGGTTTTGTTCGGTTGCGCCGACATCACCATTGCCACCAAAGACAGCTATATCGGCATGGGCGGGCCGGCAATGATTGAAGGCGGCGGGCTGGGCGCGGTTGCGCCGACCGATGTCGGGCCGATGGATATTCAAACCGCCAATGGTGTGGTTGATTTGCTGGCTGATGACGAAGCCCATGCCACAGCCATGGCCAAGCAAGTGCTGGGCTATTTTCAAGGCGCGCTGAAAAGCCATGATTGCGACGACCAGCGCAAATTGCGTCACGTCATTCCCGAAGACCGCAAGCGCGCTTATGACATACGCACCGCCATTGAGATGATTGCCGATACCGGTAGCTTTATGGAACTGCGCCGCGCCTATGGACCGGGCATGATTACCGGCTTTATGCGCATTGAGGGTCGCCCCTTCGGCCTGATTGCGAATAATCCGGCGCATTTGGGTGGCGCGATTGATGCCGAAGCGGCCGAGAAAGCCGGTCGCTTTGTGCAGCTTTGCGACGGCTTTGATTTGCCGATTGTCTCTTTTTGCGACACGCCGGGTTTTATGGTCGGGCCGGAACATGAAAAATTCGGCACGGTGCGGCGCGCCTCTTCCATGTTGGTGGCGGGCGCGAGCATATCCGTGCCGGTGTTTATGGTGGTGCTGAGAAAAGGCTATGGGCTGGGCGCGCAAGCCATGGGCATGGGCTCACTGCATGTGCCGCAACTAACCATTGCTTGGCCGACCGGCGAGTTCGGCCCGATGGGATTGGAGGGCGCGGTGCGGCTCGGCTATTCCAAAGAAATTGCCGCCGCCGGAGGCGAGGGCACGAAAGAAGGCGACGCGCTGTTCAATAAATTGCTCGATGCGATGATTGCCAATGGCAAGGCGCTCAATGCCGCCATGTATCACGAGATTGACGCGGTGATTGACCCGAAAGACACGCGACACTATTTGCTGCGGGCGCTGAAATCCCTACCGGTGGGTAAAAAACACGGTGGCGGCAAACGCCCGTTTATTCCGACCTGGTGACGTAATCTAGCCGCATAGAAGCGCGCCTTTTTGTGCCATGTCCTCGACAATATCCGCGTCAAAGCCAAGCTCTTCCATAATGGCGCGGCTGTGTTGGCCGTGGCCGGGGCTTGGCTCGGCCAGAGAGGTGGAAGCGGCATTGAAAAGGGCAGGCGGGGTCGGCGCGGTCAGTCGCCCGAGATTTTCCGTTACATAGGTTTCCAAAGCGCCAATGGCCTGCACTTGTTCATTGGCCGTCACCGTGCTGCGCCGTTCGCATGGCGCGCTGGGAATATCGGCCGCTTCAAAAGCCTGCATCACCTCATCGACGGTCAAATTAAGCGCCCCATCCTTCAAAATTTTCATCACTTCGCCAATATTTGCCATGCGGGCTGGCAGCGACGCAAAAATCGGATTATCCTTCAAATCCTCGCGGTCCAGCAATTTCAAAATCGCATCCCAATGCTGGTCGGTAAGCGCCGAGGCGGCTATCGCCCCATCTTTGGTGTTGATGGTCTGATAAGTCTCCGACATGGGCGGCAGGTCAATCGCGTCATCATCCAATAGGGTGAAATGCATCATGCCATCGGGCCACATAAAGGCGAGGCAGGCATGCAGCATGGAAATATCAATATGCTGACCTTCGCCGGTCGTGGCGCGCGCCACCAAAGCGGCGGTGGCGGCCTGCGCCACCGTATAGGCCGTCACTTTGTCGCAAATCAACATTTTGATGAAATCATAACTGTCGCCTGTTTCAGGGTCAGTGCCGCCTTGCATACCCGTCAGACCGCTAATACCTTGAATGACATGGTCATAGGCTGGGCGGTGGGCCATTGGCCCGATTGTGCCGAAGCCGGTGACCGCAACATTGATGAGGCGCGGATTGGCAGCGCGCATTATATCGCTGCCCAGCCCCAGCTTATCCATCACCCCCGGGCGATAATTATTCAATAAAATATCAGCCTCACCGGCCAGTCGCTTGACCGCCTCTACGCCGTTTTCATGTTTTAAATCAATCGCCAGAGAGCGTTTGCCGCGATTGCAATTATGAAACAGAGCGGATTGGCCGTTTTTCTGACTGCCAATATAGCGCATCGGGTCGCCCATCAGCACCGGTTCAACCTTTACCACTTCCGCGCCTTGCGCGCGCATCATCATGGCTGCCAAAGAACAGGTAATCATGGTCGACATTTCGACAATCTTCAGTCCGGCCAATGGTTGTTCGGCTGTCGGTGATTTACGCATCATGCCCTCCCAAGCTCATCAGCAGAAATGCTAGGGGAAGCGGTGCGGTACGGTCAATAGGCCAAAGTCTCTTCAGACGCACAGACAAATCGCGTCCAATCGCGTCCGAGATAATGCCAATGGCTTGCCGTTTCTTTCCTGATGAGGTCGCTTCACTTTCTGCCAAACTGTCGCCATAGGGCGGCGCGTTGCGCTTTACAAAGCAAGTTTGCGCGCTAACATTCATCGCCAGGGAGGATTTATGAGCAGAACAATAAGAATAGGTGGTGCCAGCGGCTATTGGGGCGAAAGCATGATGGCGACGCCGCAGCTTTTGCAGGTCGAAGGCATGGACTATTTGGTCTATGACTTTCTCGCCGAAATCACCATGTCGATTTTGGCGCGCGCGCGCGCCAATAATCCCGATGCCGGTTTCGCCACTGATTTCATCAGCGGCGTGTTGAAACCGAATTTGCGCGAAATTGCCGAAAAGAAAGTCAAAATTCTGACCAATGCGGGGGGCGTCAATCCGGCGGCATGCGGCGCAGCGGCACGCGCTTTGATTGCTGAGGCCGGACTGGATTTGAAAGTGGCCGTGATAAGCGGCGATGATTTACTCGAGGCGCGCGACGGCTTCACCGATAAGAAAGATATGTTCTCGGGCGCAGACTGCCCGTCACCGGATGCGCTGGCCAGCGTTAATGCTTATCTTGGTGGCTTTCCCGTCGCGGCGGCACTGGATGCGGGGGCTGATATTGTCATTACCGGTCGCAGTGTTGACAGCGCGGTGACGCTGGGTGCGTGCATTCATGCCTTTGGTTGGCAGGCCACCGACCTCGACAAATTGGCGGCAGGGTCTTTGGCCGGACATATTATTGAGTGCGGGCCGCAAGCCAGCGGCGGTAATTTTACCGATTGGCAATTATCGGGTGATATTGCCGATATCGGCTATCCGTTTATCGATATTGACGGCGATGGCGTGTTTACCGTGTCGAAGCCCGAAGGCACAAGCGGCGTGGTGAATGTGGGCACAGTGTCGGAGCAAATGCTCTATGAAATCGGTGACCCGCAAGCCTATCTTCTGCCCGATGTCGCCTGCGATTTTGCACACGTGACGATTGAAGAGACCGCCCCCGGTCAGGTGCGCGTGGCCAATGCCAAAGGCACAACCCCGCCCGACAGCTATAAAGTCTGCGCCACATTCGCTGACGGCTTTCGCGCCGGCACAATGACGAGTTTTGTCGGTATTGATGCAGCGGCCAAAGCACGCCATTTTGCCGATGCCGCTTTTGCCCGCGCCCGCGCCGTTTTGCGCCAGCATAATCTCGCCGATTATGGCGAGACCAGTGTCGAAATTATCGGCGATGACAGCCAGTTTGGTGCGGCGGGAGGCAATCCGGCAAGCCGCGAAGTGGTGCTGAAAATCGCTGCCAAACACGAAAGTCAATGGGGCTGCGGCGCGCTCTTGAAAGAGATTAGCGGACTTGGGTTGGCAACGCCTGCCGGGCTTTCCATTTTTGCCGGGTCGCGCGCCAAACCGTCGCCGGTCGTGCGCTTGTTCTCTTTCCTATTGCCGAAGGGCGAGGTGGATATCGATATTGATGTCGATGGCGCGGTCAGCCGCTTTGAAGAAGCAGGCAATGTAATGGGCGACGCGCCAATTGCCGTTGCTGCGCCTGATGCGCCGCAAGAGGCGGGCACCGTTGAAGTGCCGCTTATTAAATTGGCTTGGGGGCGTTCGGGGGATAAGGGCAATAAAGCCAATATCGGTATTATTGCGCGCGATGCCGCCTATATGCCGTATATTTGGGCGGCGCTGGATGAGGATGCCATTCGCGCGCGCTTTGGGCATTTCATGGCCGAGGGCAGCGGTTTGCAGCGGTTTTACCTGCCCGGCAGCAACGCCATGAATATTCTTATAGACGAAGCATTGGGCGGCGGCGGTGTCGCCTCCTTGCGCAATGACCCGCAGGGCAAAGCTTATGCGCAAGTCTTGCTGGATCATCCTATTTCCATTCCTGAAAACTTAGCGGAGTCCCTGTAATGCCGGTGTTTGAATCGAAACTGGACACAAAGTCAGACGCTTTTGCCAAAAACCGTGATGACCAGCTTGAGAAAATCGCCCATTTGCGGATGTTGGAAGCGCGCGCCGAAGCGGCCTCTGAAAAACGCCGCCCGCGTTTTGAAGAGCGCGGTCAGTTGACACCGCGCGATCGGCTGGCGCAATTGCTTGACCCGGGCATGCCCTATTTGCCGCTTTATAATATGGCCAGCTATTGCGTTGATGATCCCGATCGCGACACCTCCATTCCGGGTGGTTCGGTGCTGGCCGGTATCGGCTATGTGTCGGGCGTGCGCTGCATGATTTGTGTCGCCGATAGCGGCATTAATGCCGGTGCGGCAACTGAAATGGGCTTTCGCAAAAATTTGGAAGCCATGCAATTGGCTTTGGCCAATAAGCTGCCCTTTATCCATTTGGTGGAAAGTGCCGGTGCCAATCTCATGCAATATAAGGTCGAGCTTTGGGCGCATGGCGGCGGCGTGTTTCGCAGCCTCGGACGTTTGAGCGCGGCGGGTATTCCGACCATGACCGTGCTGCACGGGCCGTCCACGGCCGGTGGGGCGTATATGCCCGGCATGTCTGATTATAATGTCGGCGTGAAGCATAATGGCATGGCGGCGCTGGGTGGTGCGGCTTTGGTGCAAGCCGCAACCGGCGAAATTGCCGATGAGCGTGAGTTGGGCGGCAGTGAAATGCATGCCAGTGTTTCCGGCCTGATCGAATATTTGGCTGAAGATGATGCTGATGGTATTCGCCAAATCCGCGACGTTGTCGCCAATATTGGCTGGAATGAGCATTGCCCGCCTGTGCCGCAACGCGATTTTGATGAACCGCTTTATGATGCGGAAGAAATTCTCGGTCTCGTGCCGGTCGATTATAAAATACCCTATGACAGCCGCGAGCTGATTGCCCGCCTGGTCGACGGGTCTGAGTTCACCGAGTTCAAATCGCGCTTCGGGCCAAACTTGGTCTGCGTGCAAACCCGCATATTCGGCCATCCGGTCGGGCTGGTGGCCAATAATGGGCCGATGGGGCCGGATGAAGCGGCAAAAGGCGCGCATTTTTTCCAAATTGTCGACCAAGCCAATACGCCGCTTATTTTTCTCAATAACATCACCGGCTATATGGTCGGCACGGAATATGAGCAGCGCGGCATGATTAAACACGGCTCAAAAATGATACAAGCCGTGTCGAATATCCGCGTGCCGAAACTGTCTTTCTATGTCGGTGCGTCATACGGCGCGGGTAATTACGGCATGGCCGGTTACGGTTTTGACCCTGACTTTTTGTTCACTTGGCCGGGCGCCATGACCGGCGTGATGAGCGGCGAGAGCGCTGCCGGAACCATGGAAACCGTGGCCATTAATGCCGCCAAGCGACGCGGTGTTGAACCCGATATGGAAGCGTTGGCCAAACAACGCGCTGCCATTGAAGCGGTTTTTGCCGCGCAAGAAGATGCGTTTTTCACCTCCGGTCGTTTGCTCGACCATGGGGTTGTTGACCCGCGCGATACGCGTAAAATTTTGGGCTTCACGCTGGAAACCATTTGGGAGCGCGAACACAGAACGCTGAACCCGAACGCCTTTGGCGTCGGTCGGATGTAGGGGGATTATCATGCAAGCACCTGAGACAAATGTTGTCCTGCTGGAAGAAGATAAGGATTGGGCCACGGTGTGGCTCAATCGCCCTGAGGCGCGCAATGCCATGTCCGGCGAATTGATGGCTGAATTGCAAGCCGTGTTCGACTATCTGAAAACCCGCCAAGATATTCGTGGCATTACCGTGCGTGGCAAGGGCGAGGCGTTTTGCGCCGGCGGTGATTTGAAAGGCTTTAAGAATAATTTTCAGGCCGTGCAGAACGATGAAGAAGTGGTTGAAGATAATTCGAAAATGGGTCGTTTCTTCCTCACTGTGCGCTCCATGCCGCAAGTGATTATTTTTGTGCTGCACGGCGCGGCTATGGCCGGTGGGCTGGGCATGGCCTCGGCGGCTGATATTGTGATTGCCGTTAAAGATACGAAAATGGCGCTTACCGAAACCGCCATCGGCATCGTTCCGGCGCAAATCGGGCGCTATATTGTGGCACGCACGGGCGATGTGAAAGCGCGGCGCATTATGCTGACCGGTCATCGTTTTACGGCTCTTGAGGGGGCGGAATACGGTCTGGTTGATTTTGCCGTTGATGATATGGCTGCCGCTGAAGCGCAATTGGCTGAGCTTGTGGCCGGTGTGCGACGCTGTGCACCCGGTGCCAATGCAGCAACCAAAGAATTGCTGGAAGCCAATAAGCATCTCGATGATGTTGCCATGATCCGCTATGCCGGTGAGGCTTTCGCCAAAAGCGTGAAAAGCGACGAAGGCAAAGAGGGTGTCGCTTCTTTTCTTGAAAAGCGCAAGCCGAATTGGGTGCAGGAGTAATCATGGCCAAGAAGAAAACCAAGTCTCAAAAACATACCATTCGCAAAATTCTGATCGCCAATCGCGGTGAGATTGCGTGTCGGGTCATGCGCACGGCGCATGATTTGGGTATTCGCACGGTTGCGGTTTACTCAGAACCCGATGCCAGTGCCCCGCATGTCGCTATGGCCGATGAGGCGGTGCTGATAGGACCGGGGCCGGTCGGGCAAAGCTATTTGCTGGCCGAAAAAATTCTCGATGCGGCCAAACAGACGGGCGCTGATGCCATTCATCCCGGCTATGGGTTTTTGTCCGAAAATGCCGATTTCTCCGCCGCTGTTGAAAAGGCCGGTCTGACTTTTATCGGCCCGACGGCTGAAGCTATTGATTTAATGGGCAATAAGGCGGCGGCCAAGCGGCGGATGATTGAGGCTGATGTGCCGTGCGTGCCGGGCTATGAGGGCGAAGACCAAAGCGATAAAGTGCTGATGAAAGAGGGCGAGAAAATCGGCTTTCCGATTATGGTCAAAGCGGCAGCCGGCGGCGGTGGGCGCGGCATGCGCTTGGTCGATGCGGCAGACGGGCTGGAAGCGGCAATATCCACCGCCCGGTCAGAGGCTGAAAATGCGTTCGGTTCGGGTGAATTGATTTTGGAGAAAGCCATTGTCAAACCGCGTCATGTTGAAATACAGGTGTTTGCCGACAATCACGGCAATGTCGTTCATCTGGGCGAGCGCGATTGCTCGGTGCAACGTCGCCACCAAAAAGTCATTGAAGAAGCGCCGTGTCCAGTAATGACGGAAGAGCTGCGCGCCGCTATGGGCAAGGCGGCTGTTGATGCTGCCAAGTCGATTGATTATCGCGGTGCCGGTACGGTGGAGTTTTTGCTCGATGCCGATGGTAGTTTCTATTTTCTGGAAATGAACACACGCCTGCAGGTTGAGCATCCGGTTACTGAAGAAGTGACAGGGCTCGACCTTGTGGCACTACAAATTAAAGTGGCGGAAGGCGAAACGCTTGGGCTGACGCAAGATGACGTCACGCTTTCCGGCCACGCGATTGAAGTGCGGCTTTATGCGGAAGACCCGACCAAAGGGTTTTTGCCCAGCACCGGCACGGTGGCGTGTTTTGAACAAGTGGCGCGCGACGGCGTGCGCTATGACACCGGCATTCGCGGCGGGCAGGAAATTTCACCATTTTATGACCCGATGATTGCTAAGCTTATCACCACCGGCCCAACCCGCGAGGCGGCGCGCAAGCTGATGGTCGAGGCCTTGACTGATACGGCGCTGTTCGGCCCGAAAACCAATCGCGACTTCTTGATTGCATGTTTGGAAAAAAACGATTTCATCTCGGGCGATTTCTCAACCGCCTTTATCGCTGAAAACTTCACCGATGAAGAACTGGCCGCGCCAAAAGCCGACAGCAAGACAACCGCCATTTTGGCGGTGCGCCATTTCATTTGTGACCATGAGAAAGCTCTTGCAAAGGCGATGCATGTGCCGCAGGGGCTGATTAATTTCACCAGCGATGAAGCCCTACGCACGCCCTATAAGCTGGCCATTGGCGAAGAAGAAATTGCGGTGTCGGTGCGTTCAAAAAGCCCGACGCATCTTTCCGTTCATATTGGTGAAGATATTATCGAACTGGATGTGCAAGCCCATGACGGTATGCATATGGTTTTAAACAGCGTCGGCAAACAATATGTCAGCCAGGCTTTCTTGGATGATGAAACTTTGTTTGCAACCATTAATGGCGACAGCTTCACCTGCAGCAATTTATTGATGCGCAATGCGGCCGGCGATGAGGCCGGTGACGGCAGCAAAGTCACCGCGCCCATGCACGGCAAAGTGTTGGAATTATTTGTCGCCAAAGGTGACGCCATTGCCATTGGTGACCGTTTGGCAATTATTGAGGCGATGAAAATGCAGCACGAAATTCTCGCTACGGTAGACGGCACGGTTGGAGAAGTGCTGGTGGCAGCCGAGGCGCAAGTCGCGGCCGAAGATTTGCTAATCGCGATTGATACGGGCGAAGAATAGGAGAGCCAAATGCTGCAAGAAGCACTGGATTTCAAAGCCGAAAGCGATGCGCTTTACGCTTTGATGAAAGATTTGGATGATGCGGCTTTTGATGCGCCGACCCAGTTTAAGGGTTGGACGCTGAATAATGTGCTGGAACATTTGCATATGTGGAATTGGGCCGCCAATGAAAGCCATATCGATGAAGATAATTTCGTCAACTGGCTCGATGGCGTGTTGAAAGCAATGGGCGGTGGCGGCGGCATGCGGGCCTATGAAGCCGAATGGAATGGCGGCAAAAAGGGCCGCGAATTGCTGTCCATCTGGCATGAATTTTATACCGATATGGCAGCCCGTTTTGTCGAGATTGACCCCAAGAAGCGGTTAAAATGGGCAGGTCCCGATATGAGTGCACGCTCGTCAATCTCGGCCCGTTTGATGGAAACATGGGCGCATGGGCAAGAAGTTTTCGACCTATTGGGGGTCAAGCGCGACAATACTGATGCCATTCGGTCGATTGCCGTTTTGGGCACAAATACATTTGGTTGGACCTATGCAACCCGCGGCGAAACGCCGCCTGGGCCCATGCCTTTTGTTAAATTGACCGCGCCGTCGGGCGATATTTGGGAATTTGGCGAGCCGTCAGAGGCGGAACGGATTGAGGGCGCAGCGGCGGATTTCTGCCAAGTTGTGACGCAAGTGCGCAATATTGCCGATACGGATTTGCAGGTGACGGGCGCGGTGGCGCGCGATTGGATGTCAAAAGCGCAATGCTTTGCCGGTGGGCCGGAAACCCCGCCTGAGCCCGGCACGCGCTTCACAAAATAGCGGGCACTTGCTAGACAATTACAAGCAAAAGGATTTGGATTCTATCATGTCTGAAACGATTGACACCGCTATCAAAGTGCCGTCTTCCGTCCCCGCCATTGAGCCGCGTCATGATTGGACGCGCGATGAGATTGAAGCCTTGTTCGCTTTGCCGTTCAATGATTTGATTTTTGAAGCACAGAATGTGCATCGGCAATGGTTTGATGCCAATGCTGTGCAAAAAAGCACTTTGCTGTCCATCAAAACCGGCGGTTGCCCTGAGGATTGCAATTATTGCAGCCAGAGCGCCAAATTTGAAACCGGCCTTAAGGCGACCAAATTGATGGATGTTGATGCCGTGCTTGAAGGGGCGCAGCGCGCTAAAGAAGCCGGTGCCTCGCGCTATTGCATGGGTGCGGCGTGGCGCAGTCCAAAAGATCGCGATTTGGACGCGGTTTGCGAGATGATTGAGGGCGTGCGGGCTATGGGTATGGAGACCTGCATGACTTTGGGCATGTTGACCCCCGAACAGGCGCGTCGATTGAAAGAAGCCGGACTTGATTATTACAATCACAATATCGACACATCGGAAGAATTTTACGGCGAGATTATTACCACGCGCAGTTTCGAAGACCGCATTGAAACCATCGGTCATGTACAAGATGCGGGCATTAATGTGTGCGCCGGCGGTATTTTGGGTATGGGTGAAGAGGTCGGCGATCGCGCATCAATGCTGCTGACTTTGGCCAATTTGAACCCACAACCGCAATCCGTGCCGATAAATATGCTGATACCGATTGCCGGAACGCCAATGGGTGATAATGAGGCGGTGGACCCGATTGATTTTGTGCGCTGCATTGCTGTGGCACGTATTATGATGCCGAAATCAGTGGTGCGCTTGTCGGCAGGGCGCGAATGGATGTCCGATGAAACGCAGGCTTTATGTTTTCTTGCCGGTGCCAATTCTATTTTTGTCGGTGAAGCTCTTTTGACCACCGCCAATCCGCATATTGAAAAAGATAATGACCTTTTTAATCGGCTTGGGCTGACGCCTATGGCCGCCCATAGCTGCCCATCGGCTGTATGACCTATAGGAGTTTGTCATGGATTTGAAACTTTCGAGCGAAGAGCAAGCCTTTCAACAGGATATTCGTGCATGGTTTGAAAAGGCCTTGCCCGAAGATCATCCTTTTCGCGGCGGCAGTATCATCAATATGACGCGTGACGAAATGGCCGAATGGCAAGCCATTTTGAACAGCAATGGCTGGGGCGCTATCGGTTGGCCGGAAGAACATGGCGGCACCGGTTGGAGCGACCCGCAAAAGGCGATTTTTCAAGCCGAAGCGGCGCGTGTCAATGCGCCCGGTCAGTCGCCTTTTGGCGTCACCATGGTCGGGCCGGTGATTTGCGCCTTCGGCACGGATGAACAAAAAGCCGAGCATTTGCCGCATATTCTCGACGGCTCACGCTTTTGGTGTCAGGGCTATTCTGAACCGGGTTCAGGTTCTGACCTTGCTTCCTTGCGCACGGCGGCGGTGCGTGACGGCGATGATTATGTCGTCAATGGCCAAAAAATCTGGACCACACAAGCGCATATTGCCGATTGGATTTTCTGCTTGGTGCGCACCAGCACCGAAGGCAAACCTCAAGAAGGCATTTCGTTCCTGCTGATTGATATGAAGACGCCGGGCATTGAAGTAAAACCGATTTACTCAATTGATGGTGATCACCATTTGAACGAGGTGTATTTCACCGATGTGCGGGTGCCGGTGACAAATTTGGTCGGCAATGAAAATGAAGGCTGGACCTATGCCAAATATTTGCTCGGTCATGAGCGCGCCGGAATCGCCGGCACCGATATTATCGTCAACGGTTTGGCCAATTTGAAAACCGTGCATGATTATTTGTCGGAAACCGCCGGTGACAGCTATCAAGCCGACGCATTCGCCAAGCGCCATGCCGAGCTTTCCGTGCGCTATGAATCGCTGCAAATGCTGGAAAACCGCGCCTTATTTGCTGAAGAAGGCTCGGGCGACAGCCTGATTTTGCCGCTGCCGATGAAAACATTGGGCACCGAATTGCAGCAAGATATGGGCGATTTGGCTTATGACATGCTGGGCGCGGACTCGACGGTCTTGTTCTCAGCCGATTTTGAGCCGACGGTCGGTGATAATGAGCCGAATTATCGCGCGACTGCGCCGAACCACACCCATGCCATGTTGTTCAATCGCGCTTCGACGATTTTCGGCGGCACGACGGAAGTGCAAAAAGGCATTATGTCCAAATTCGTGCTGGGGTTTTAAGCGTCACCCGTTTCGTTACTGAAAAATGGCGAGGTGCTGCGCCGCATCCATGACGCGGCGGCCCTCGCTGTTCCACACTTGTATCAGCTGCGATGAATATCCGTCGCGAATGAAGCGGGTGGCGGAGCGCATCAGCCACCAGCCATCTTTCGTGCTGAAATCATCGGTCAGGAAATTGACGTTCCAGTTCATGCTCGACAGCGCACGCACGCCACTAATGGAACCGAAGGCGGCGGGCGGGGCATCGGCCAATACGACCAGAGGCAACAGCCCCTTATCCCAGCTTTCAGGGTCGGTCAGCCGCGTCCATATCAACATATCAGGGTCATCCGCTTGCTCGAAAAATTTCGGCCCTGACACCCAGCGGCGGTCAAAATTAACCAAAAAATTGGGCGCACCGGTGGCCAATTCATAAGGCTCTATTTGTTCAGGCCGTTTGACTTTTTCCTTCAATGGATAGTCCATCACCATATCCAACTCACGCTCGACACCAAAGGTGAAATAGCCATGCGTGCCGGCCCCGGCTTTCGAGTCCAATTCGGCACGCAATGTCACATTGTTTTTGCCGCGCCGTAAAACGTTACTGGTGACGGTTAATTCATCAACTGCCGGACCGATAAAATTAATCTGCATGGTGCGCAAAGGTGGCAAGTCATCATGGTCGTTCAATATGGCGGCCAGCAAGAGCGCCGATGTGATGCCGCCAAAAGCGGTACGCCCCTGTTTCCATGTCTCAGGCAAATTGGCGGTATAAGTGTTCGGGCCGGAGGCAAGAAAATCATCCATCATTTTGGTGTAGCCGGTCATGTTCCCCCCATATTCCTCAATGTTCGTTGCCGCCCAATAAGCGCCGGCGCTCTCGGCGGTTGTTTTTCAGCTCATATTCCCGCGACATGGCAGCGCTACGGGTTTTGAAAACTTCACTATGCACAAGCCGCCATTGGCGTCCCCGCGTGGCCTTTGCGCCGCTACCATCATTATGTGCGGCGAGGCGTTTTTCCAAATCAATGGTCCAGCCGACATAAGATTTTGACGGCCCGTCATCGCAGCTTTCCAGCAGATAGACATAGCAGGATTTGGGCATTTGGCGAGGCTTTTTCATGCCTTATTTTCGCGCGATTCCCGCACTGCATAAATTTGCTTTACAGCTTTGAAAAAAGTGTCTAATCACCCCCTCAGCCGACCAAAATGGCGGCATTGGAGGTGACTCAC
>CATDDF010000009.1 GCA_949498175.1 Alphaproteobacteria bacterium
CCGCGTTTGTCCAAATCGTCACCACTCATAGCGGTAATGGAAATCGGCACATCTTGAATGCTTTGCACCCTTTTCTGCGCGGTCACCACGACCTCGTCAACCTGCGCTAAAGCCGGTGTAATGGCTGCCATCGCAATGACTGCCGCCGGCAAAAACGCATATTTGTGTTTCTGCATTGGTTTCATAAGCTCCCTCCTCATACAGGCCGCGAGACGCGGCTAGACAAATGACATAGTAAATGCCAAAACTATTTTGTTTGTCGCATTTGCGACAATTTCTGCTGAGGGGTCAGAAATTAATTATGGGTATGGCCGAAAAATCGATTTACGAGATAATCACAACAAGCTCGATTTTTGACGGTTTGACCGTGGCTCAACTTCAAAGACTGTCTGATTTTGCGGTTCGCAAGACCTTTCCAAAGCCGGTCTGTTTGGTAGATCTGGGCCAGACATGGAAATCTCTCTATTTTATCGAAAAGGGCTTTGTATCAACCTCATTCAACATGAATGACGGCCGCGAAGTAGGCGGGTTTCCATTGCGAGAGGGCAATTGGGTCTATTTGCCGGGTGTTTTGCTACCTAATGAGGCGGCCCTAGAGGTCTGGACAGGGAGAAGCACTCGACTGATTTCCATTCCCGGCACGATTGTCAGGACCATTGCCGAGGAAAATCCTGTTCTCTACAAAAATGCACTCTCCTATCAAAACAGGGTTTTTCGGCTGGCGCATTTCCTCATTTGGAATATAGCTACTTGTGACGGCCCGCAAAAAGTGGGTCGCCAATTGCAACTGATCAGCAGCATGACCGATTCCAGATATCGGGAGTGCCTGCCGCTTTCGCAAGAAGCGATTGCTAAATCCTTAGGCATGAGCCGGCAAACATTCTCTCGGCATATAAAAAAATTGGCAGCACTCGGGGTAATCAATATCGGCTACGGAAAGATTTATATTGTCGACTATGACAGGCTCAAGGCTTTCTGGGGAACAACCGGCTGACCGGTCGCGCGCGCCGCATTAAGCGCTTTTATGTCGAATGACATAGGGTGCCTTGGTGAAATAGCCTTTACGTGTGTCGGGCGGCAAAGCCTTTTCAACGCGCCCACCACGAATATTATACCAAAGCCGCAATAAGAGACGTTTTTTGTCCAATGCCGGGTCATCAACAAAAGCGCTGCGCTTGTGCATGCAGACGAAATTATGGGTCAAAAACATATCACCGGGCTGCATTTTGAAACTGAATATGTTTTCCGGGCGTTCGGCAATTTCCTCAAAAGCATCGAGTGCAGCACGCTCATCGGACGGCATGGTTTCGCCTCTGGCTTCGTAAGGCAATTCCATTAAACGCAAATTACACCAGGCAAGCAAATGGTCATGCTGCGGCATGAAAATCGATTGGCGCGGAATCGTATCACTCGCCATGCCTTCCTCGGCGCGAATATGGGTCTCCATACCGCGATACAGGGTTTCAAGATGGTGCGGACATTCCCGAAGCATATCATTGTGAATGCGCACCATAGAAACAAGCGAACTTTCGCCGCCCTCAGGCGCTTGGCGAACGCATAAAAGGCTTGCCACATCGCCACCATCACAGTGAAATCGCAATTCGGCATTTGACACATAGCCGCGCGTTGCCAGACCATTATCGTCAGCCTGCACTTCGGCCTGCACGGCACCAATTAATTCACCTTTGGCGTTTTGGGCAATCACATCGCCCAATAAAAGCGCCAAAACCCAATTGACCCGATAAGCGTAATCCACATTATCGGGCGGTAAATCAATGCCACGCAATAAAGCGAAGCCGGCTCCCTCATCAAGCTCATGCGTCACCCGCGCCAAACGTTGGACGAGCGCAGGCACGGCAATATCCGACGGTGCCAAATCCATCCATAAATCTTCATCTTGCGGCAAAGCCAGGGCGGCAGCATGCAATTCCACATTCTCACCTGCTGTCAGTTCCTCAATCCAATCTTCTCCGTCAAAATCGGAACGCCGCCATGCCGCGCGACCTTCAAATGCTTCCTGCTGATCCATGCTTTTGATCCTTTCCAATTTTTCAGCTTGCCGCCGCTTGACGCTGCGCAAGCAGCGCGCGACCACAAAGCCAGAAGTGAATAGCTGCCCATATCCCGGCCAGTGTTGCGATGGATAAAGCAATACGCAATGCGTCTTCGCCAAAATAAGGTGTCAACGCATCGCTTATCAGACCGACCGACAATGGGCCGAGACCCCCGCCGATTAAATTCATGACCAGCATTTTCAAAGCCGCCACAACGGCGCGCATGTGTACGGGCGATAAGGTTTGCGTGAGCGACAAAACCGGCCCCAGATAGAAATTCGAAAACAAAACCGGAATGATGAAAACAGCCGTTGCGACAGGCAGTTCTTCAATCATGAACGCAGCAATGGCAAAAGGAATGGTTACAACCGCCACCACGGCCAGCATATTGGTGATTTTGTGCAAGCCCTGAAGCGACAGCCTATCAGCCAATTTGCCGCCCAATAACGCACCGCCCGCGCCCAAAATACCGAAAAACAATCCCATCATAATGCCGATTTGGGTTTGATCGAGCCCATGATTGCGGGTGTAAAAACTGGGCAGCCACTGCCCCATGCCATAGGAAATACTGACCGCAATGGTCGCCCCCGACATCAAATGACGTATTGCCTTATTCTGCCACATGAATTTTGCAGATACGGATATGGGCGGCGACTTATCCATCTTATCATTCTCAAAACTGCCGCGCGGCGGTTCGCGAAACAGGAAAAACATGACCGCCGCCAGCAACAGACCGGGGGCTCCAACGACAAAAAGTGCCGCACGCCAACCATAAGTCTGGCTGACATAGCCGCCGACCATAAAGCCGACAATCATGCCGATATTGGCACCCAACGCCAAAATCGACATGGCAAAAGACCGCCTATGGGGCGGAAAATAATCGGCTACGATTGATTGGCTGGCCGGATTGACCCCGGCCTCGCCAATGCCGACACCGATACGGAACAAAACCAAAGTGATAAAGCCCGTGGCCAAACCCGACATGGCCGTCATCAATGAAAAAATTGCCAATGAAGCAATAATGATGAGTTTACGATTGCCCCGATCGGCCTGGCGGGCTATCGGCACACCCAATGTCGCATAAAGCAAAGCAAAAGACAGACCACCCAACAGACCAAGTTGCCCGTCCGTCAAACCGAATTCGGTTTTAATCGGAACAAACAAAATGGAAATAATCATTCTGTCGGCGATGGACAGCGCATAGGCCAGAACCAATAGCAGCAAAGCAGTTTTGTGGCCGGCCAGCGGCATTGGTTTATCATCCGTCATGGGATGGCCCTTCTTTTTGGGTTTGTCTTTTGCCTGTTTGAACAATCATTTCGCCATTGTCGGCAACCGCATAATGACCCGTCGAACCTTGCACGGCCTCGCGCGGGGCAATGACACGCGCGAAGGGACGCAATTCATCATGCGCGTCAAAATGGGCATGATATTGTTTCAATGCCGCGCCGAACGCGGTTTCATTCCAAAAACGTGCCATAATATAACCAGGCGGATAGTCACCCGGCTCGGCAATCATTGCCTCGCTGTAAAAGGCTTTGACATCTTCCATCGCATATTTGAACCAAGTCAAATCGGGCAAATCGCCGTCAGGTGCATCGAGCCAGTCGGCCAGCCGCTCGGTTATCTCATCAATCGAAGCGTCACACACGCCAACCATGCTGCGCCCGCGCCGTTTCATACTTCGATTATACCACGGCGTCATCAGCAAGATTTCATTCTTCAGCCGCGCGCGCCAACTCGTCGCGTCAATTTCAGGCCGTGCCAAACTAATGGCACAGGCGGGTGCTTCAGCAGTAAAGGGAACATCAAGCGGGAAATCTTCCAAGACGGGCAAATCATCGCGCTGCAATAAAGCCAGGGCCGCCTCAATAACTTGATGCTGAAACGCACTGTCGCCCGGCTTGCCCAGCGGATAACCGAACGGAAATGACGTCCATAACATGCGCGGCGGCTTCATCGCCTCAGTGATTTCCCGAACCAGGCTGATGCCCGTGCTGGCTATGCCTTCGCTTTCCAAATAATAGGCAATGGCCGCTGAGGCGCGCGTGCAATTGGGACAGACCGGCAAAATAAAAACCGCATCAACGCCGTCCTGGCGCAAGAGCCGCGCCATATCACGCACGGTTTTCTCATAAGCTTCCGGCAGCAGACCGGCCCCCATAAAGCTGAAATGCATGGATGCAAGACTGCCGATTTTGCCCTGCGCTTCCAATTCCCGCATTCGGTCAATCGGAAACACCAAATTGACATCTTCTTGAAAACCGGCGCGGTCGAAATTTGAGGAGCTATGCGACAGCATCAGCTCATCAGCCTCTTTATCGCCCTCAATCACCCGATAAGTGGCATCGGCCAGCGCGAACACCGCATCGTCGCGATCATGCAATCCGGCGGTCGAAATCAATGCGAGGCGCGTTTCCCGCAAAGGCTTGGAAAGTTTTTTGTGAATCGGCGGGCCGAGCGGCAACGCATCTTTGGCCAGCAAATGGTCGCGCTCCCACTCTTCCAAATCCGCTAGCCTGACCATTGCCTCCCCCCACATGAAAACAATTGGCACACCATATGTTATAATAAGGGCTAATGCAAATGCGCCATGCGAGCATACCGAAACCGATCGGCATAATCAGCGCAAAACAGTATGGCGCAATCGCTAGCGCGCTGCCATTTGCAACGTCGGTGGCCGACAGCTTCAAGGGCGAGGACCAAACCCCGCCCTTAAGCATTTTTGTTGAATGTAAGCTCTAGAAGCTTCTGAAATAACCGATACGCAAATCTGTAGCTTCTATGTCGTCAATCGACAATGTGTCATTTGCATTGGTGCATTCACCATTATCGTCAGTGGCCTTAAAAGAAGCATCGCCATAATTAGACATTGTAACACCGCCATAGAAACCGTGCGTTTGGCTGAGGTAATAAGTTGCCCCAACGCCAAAGCGTGTCGCCGTGTTATCTTCTGAACTCGAACAGAGAGCAACCTCCA
>CATDDF010000010.1 GCA_949498175.1 Alphaproteobacteria bacterium
ACCGGCTATATCCGTGCCTCCGGCTATAATTTGGCAACCGCCGTGCAGCGCGACGGCAAACGGGTGATTGTCGTCGTGCTGGGCAGCGATTCACCACAATCGCGCGACCGTCGTGTCACGGCTTTGGCTGAGCGCAGTCTGCTGCGCGCGCAAACCATGAAAGAAGTCACGCTGAGCGACGCGCAGCGCCAGCGCGCCGCAGCATGGCTCAATCGCCCGGCGTCTACCCTAACCACTAAATCGGAACAGGCCGATAGTGAGCAAAGCTGGAAAATTCAGGTCGGTGCTTTTGCCGCTTCCAATCACGCGCAGAGCCAGTTGAAGCGGGTGCGCCGTGTTTTGGGCACGCATCTCGAAATGGCCGAAGAAAGCACAGAGCCGATTGAGAAAAATGGCAAACGGATTTATCGCGCCCGCTTCGCCAATTTGTCTGAACCCCAAGCATTTGAATTATGCGACAAGTTGCGAGATGTCACACCCAATTGCCTGCCTATTGGGCCTTAATTTCCGAAATCTAGTCGCCTAGAAGAATGTCACGCGCCTCATTAAGCCGCGCTGCCAGCCAGTCCGTGCCGCCCTGATCGGGATGGTTTTTGACAATCAGCGCCTTATAAGCCGTTTCAATTTCGTCTGCACTTGCGCCTTCTTCAAGCCCTAAAATATCCAGCGCTTCAGCGCGCGACATGGCCTGTTTGCCGGGTTGCGCAGGCGGCGCGGTCGCCCGGATTTGCCGCGCCAGTAAATAGGCGCGCATGCCCCATAGCGCCAAAGCACCGGCCGGTGCAGCCAGCCCATAGCGACCGGCAATGGCAAAGATAATCACCGCCGTGGCCGCGAGAATGAAAATAAACGCCAATGCCGTCAGCTTAAGGTTGCGCGCCGTCATGCGCGTGACCAGCATAATCAGCAATATGCCGACCAGCAGCAGCATAATACCAAGCCCCAGAAAGCCCATCAAACAGCCTCTTCTGTCCGCTCAACCGTTAGACCGGGCAGTTGAAGGGCGGCCAATAGTGCCGTCAGCTCGGCGCGCGCCGCAACATGGCTCATGGTCAGCCCGGGGCCGGTTTCATCTTCGGTTAAATCAAGCAAGGTCAATCCGGCGGGAAACATTTCGCGATAGACCACGCGCTCAGAAAACCCGGGCACTTGACGGAAACCGAGCCGCTTTGACAGCTCGTCCAGCGCGTCCTCCAATCTTTGCCGGTTTTTGGCGTGAATATGGCTGGTGCGGTTGCGAAGAACCACCCAATCAATCGACCCGCCATCGGCTTGCGCGCGCGCCTTGCGACACGACCAGACTTTCTCGGCATAAATGCTCGGCGCTTCAATGGTAAGCGTTTCAGGGTCAACCTTGGCCAGCAGGTCAAAATCGACAAAGCTCTCATTCATCGGCGTAATCAGCATATTTGCGGCGGCATGGCCAAGACGGGCGAAATAGCTGTCCGCGCCCGGGCAATCAATGACGACAAAATCATTGCGCGTGCGAAGCTGCCCCAGCGCATTGACGAAGGCGTCAGCCTCTTGTTTTTGCCGCTCCATAATGCTGTGACCCGTCGGCGCCTCCAGCAATATTTGCTCGGGCATGGCAATGTCTCGACGCCCGACCCAGCGGCGGCGATGCTCAATATAATTGCTGAGACTGCGCTGGCGAATATCCAGATCAATCGCCCCAACCCGTTTATCGGCGTTCAAAAGCGCGGCAATCAAGTGCATGGAAACAGTGGTTTTGCCCGCCCCGCCCTTCTCATTGCCGACGACAATAACAAACGGACCGGCCTGCGGCGCAACGCCGGTCTGCGGGGGTGCTTCATTTTGGCCGGTTTCGTCCAAAACTTTTCCTTCATTTTTAGGGGTTTTAATTATAAACCCGATTCCTAGGAAGAGCCGCAATCTGTGTTTATCGCTAAAAGGGTTTGAAAATGCGTTTATCGGGGAAAAAAATTTTACTCACCGGTGCCAATGGCGGGCTGGGCCGCGCCATTGCCGAGACTGCTCTGACCGAAGGCGCACATCTTGCATTATGCGACAAAACTTCGGAATTGGCGGAAAGTGCCAAAGCGGCGCTGCCCTACAGCACAAATTGTATCGCCTTGGGAGCGGATATAACCGATGAAAACGCCGTGCGAGCCATGGTTGCACACGCCATTAGGGAATTGGATGGCCTTGATGGTGTGGTCAACAATGCCGCCATGCTGGCCAATGATGACGCCATGCCTGCGAATACGCCGCTCAAAAGCTGGCAAGACACACTGGCAGTCAATCTGACCGGTGCATTTCTTGTCTATAAGCATGCCTTGCCGCATTTGGTTGAGCACCAGAGCGGTAGCCTTGTCACCATGTCGTCTCTTGTTGCACATAGCGCTTC
>CATDDF010000011.1 GCA_949498175.1 Alphaproteobacteria bacterium
GTTGTTGCCTATAATGCGTGCGCCGCTTCAGTGCAGCGTTTTGCCTCGCGGCTTGACCATTTTGCCGATGATTTCGTCAGTCTGATGGTACGCCAAAGCAGTGCGCAAGCCAAAGGCTGAGCGGTTTGGCTTTCTTTTCACCCCCCTCAAACGCGTCGCGTCGCCGTCGCCATTATCAACCCATGTCGGAGATTAATGTTACACCGATGGTGGATGTGATGCTGGTTTTGCTCATTGTTTTCATGGTGGCCGCGCCGCTTTTGACGGTCGGTGTGCCGGTCAATTTGCCGAAGACGGGCGCGCAAGCGTTGCGCGGTGACGAAGAACCGCTCACCATTTCCATCAATGCGCAAGGACAAATTTTTCTGCAGGATACGCAAATTCAAAAAACCATGCTGGTGCCGCGCCTGAAAGCGATCGCCGGGCAAGGCTATGAACAACGGATTTATGTGCGCGGCGACAAAACTGTCAATTACGGACTGGTCGCCAATGTGGTGTCGGAAATCAGCGCTGCCGGGTTTGCCCGCGTGGCACTGGTGACGGAAAAAGCGGGGCAGGAAAAATAATGGGTGTGCCGCGTAATTTTCTGGCCTCGCTGGCGTTGCATGCCGGATTGATTTTCCTCATCGGCTTTTGGACGCCGATGCTCGATAGGGCGCGCATGAGCGATCAAAGTTTGCCGATTGAGATTATCACCATTGACCAATTTACCCGCTTGGTGGAAGAGACCGCCATGCCCGATAAGGCCGAGGCGCGCCAAGAGCCGACCGCGCATGAACAAACCAGCGCCGCACCCAATGTGCAATCCGATGCCATGCCCCTGCCTGATGCATCGGAAAAATCCGCCGAAGCGACCGCACTGACGCAGGAAATCGCGCCGCCGGAGCCGCGCTTTCGCGTTGAAACACCTGTGCCTTTGGCGCGTCCCGTGCGCCAACCAAAGCCGCTTTTGGATGTTGGCCGTGTGCAGGCCTTGCTCAATAAAACACCCGATAAGAAAACCGCCAATAGCGGCGTGACCCAAGCCGATAATGGTTTGAGCGCCTCAGAGCGACTGACGATGAACGAGGTCGATGCCTTTCGTGCGCAAATGCGGCGCTGCTGGTCACCGCCAGCCGGTGCCAAACAGGCCGAAAATTTGGTTGTGCGGGTTCGTCTTTCCTTAACGCCTGCCGGGCGAATATCGGCCGGGCCGGTGGTGGTCAATCGCAGCCTTTTGGGTGACCCGTTTTTCCGCGCCGCTGCCGAGAGTGTTTTGCGCGCCATTCGGCGCTGCCAACCATTTTCCATGCCGGCGGAAAAATATGCCAGTTGGCGTAACATTGAGTTAACATTCGACCCACGAAAAATGCTGGGCGGGTAAATAAAGCAAAGGCCCCTTAGGAGACAGCCATGAATGTACAATTTTCCATATCGCGTCGGCGTCGATTGCTGAGCGCATTGGCGGCTTTTATATTTGTGCCGAGTGTGGCGCTGGCGGCGCTGAAGATTGATATTACGCAGGGCAATGTTGAGCCTCTGCCGATTGCTGTTTTGGATTTCGCCGGTGACGGCACTGTCGGGCAGGATTTGGCGAACGTGATTACGGCTGACCTTGAACGTTCCGGCCTGTTTCGACCGGTTGACCGCGAGGCTTTCATTGAGCGCAATATCGGCGTCAATGTGCGGCCGCGTTTCGGCGATTGGCGCGTCATTAATGCGCTGGCTTTGGTGACGGGCCGGGCCGTGCAGCACAGTGATGGCCGCTTGCTAGTGGAATTTCGCTTGTGGGATGTGGTGGCTGAAGAACAAATGGCCGGTTTGCAATTTTTCACCACGCCGGA
>CATDDF010000012.1 GCA_949498175.1 Alphaproteobacteria bacterium
TCAACGGTCAGCGGCGGACCGGCAAAAAGCGTGAGGAAATGCGGCAGCAGCGTCATATCGCCAATCCAGCCATAAGCCATGCGCTGGCGCCGCCCCAGCGCCATATCATGGCGCCTGGTATAGGCCAAGCTCATGGCTTGCACGGAAAATGCGCGATTATCTTCCAACACTGACAAAAAGCTCGGTTTGAACGGCAAAACGCGCATGCCGTCGCTCGATGTGCCTTCAGCAAACAACACCACCATATCGCCGCGCGCCAAACGCGCCGCCAAGGCACGGCTTTCTTGCAATGTATGGCGGCCGATGCGGCGCGTGATGAAAAGCGCATTATTGAGCCACGCCAATTGACCGAAAAACGGCCATTTTTTGACCTCGCTTTTGGCCATAAAGCTGACCGGCAAGATGGCCCCGATAAGCGCGACATCAAACCATGAAACATGATTGCACACCAAAAGCGTGCCTCTTTTTCTACCATTTTCAGGTGACGGGCCGGTCACCGCAACGCGTACGGACAGGAGCGCCAGCATGAAACGGAAAAACATTTGCGGCAAAACAAACCGCCAGCGCGGCACATGCATTAAAATCATTTGCGGCGGCACCAGCACCGCCAGAGCGGCAAAAAACCCGCTCAATCTGAAAACCAGTCTAAACAAAGGCCGCAAAACGCCAGCGCCGGATTATTTGCGGGTTTTGGCATCGAGCGGCACGGCATAAAGCTCGAGACGATGATCGACCAGGCGATAGCCCAGCTTTTCGGCCACTTCGGCCTGCAAGCGCTCAATCTCATCATTGGTAAACTCAATCACCTTGCCCGATTGAATGTCGATAAGATGGTCGTGATGGTCTTCCGGTGCCGGTTCATAGCGCGCACGCCCATCACCGAAATCATGGCGCGTCAAAATCCCGGCCTCTTCAAACAGGCGCACCGTGCGGTAAACCGTAGCAATGGATATTGCCTCGTCTTCCGCCGCGGCGCGCTTATAAACCTCTTCGACATCGGGGTGGTCTGTCGCATCGCTCAGCACGCGAGCAATGACGCGGCGCTGTTCGGTCATGCGCATGCCCGCCTCGCTTGCCAGACTTTCTATATCCCGACCGGTTTTTTTACTCATCGGTTGCGCCTTCCTCAAACTCTAGCCTCATTAAAACCGCATCGACGGCTAAATTTCCAGCCCTTTTATAATATTTGCTGCGCCGCCCATAGGCGTTAAAGCCCAGCGCCGTATAAAGCGCTTGCGCCGGCTGATTATCGGCCGCCACATCAAGCCATATTGTTTTCGGCTTAAACGCGTCCCTTGCATAAGCTATCAGGCGGCGCGCTAGACCGCGGCGGCGCTTATCGGGGCGCACGGCAAGGGTGAGAATTTCCATCCCATCGGGGGTTTTCTGCAGCAGCACAAAGCCATCGGCACAGCCCAAGGCAAATATTGTTTTTTGCGCCAATAAATCGGCAAAAGCGGC
The DNA here is from genome assembly GCA_949498175.1 of Alphaproteobacteria bacterium. GTDB lineage: Bacteria > Pseudomonadota > Alphaproteobacteria > RS24 > RS24 > UBA8337. The sequence goes on from CATDDF010000012.1 coordinate 1,462, forward strand.
CCTCGACCAAGCGCCTTCGACAAAGGCCGATGCGTGCAAATCGGCCAGCCAATCGGCATTGCTTATGGCTTCAATCGCCATTTTGGGGGTTTTGTCGTGCTTGCTCATGCCGCTTTCGGCCTTTAGGCCGGATGCGCGCCGCGCCATTTTATGCGCTTTTCAGGGTCGGGCAATGTCGCATCGGGGGGACGCAAATAAAGCGGTTCGGGCGGCGGCAAATCCGCCCAATCATCATCTTGCGCGGCCATGGCAGCCAAAATGGCCGCTTGCGGATAGGGCGGCGCATCAAGCGCGTAAAAGCCCGTCCAAGCCTCGGCCAAAAGCACAGCGCCGGTGCCACAAACCGCCATTCGGTCAGCCCCGGTGCTTTGCGCCAGAGCGGTCAGCTGCGCCGCCGAGAGGGCGGCGGGGTCGCTTATTGCACCGCCTTGCCGGTCAAAGGCCTGGGCATAAAATCTATCGCGCTTGGCATCGACCGCGACCAAAAGCGGGTCGTCCTTAAACTCATGGGCGGCGGCCATAACCGCCAAAGTGCCATAGGTTTTGACCGGCAGGGCAAGTGCCAAAGCAAGGCCGCGCATGGCCGCCAAGCCGACACGCACGCCGGTAAAAGTGCCGGGCCCATGCGTCACGGCAAGTCGTCCAATGGTGCTGCGTTCTATCCCCGTCTCTGCCAACATATCATCGAGCATCGGCATCAGCGCCTCGGCATGGCCCTTGCTCATTTCATTGAGCCTCGCAGCCAATGGCCCGTTTTGATGCAGCGCCACGGAACACGCTCCTTGCGTGGTATCGCAGGCGAGAATGAGCGGCGCAGTATCAGTATCAAAAGCAGCCATGCGGGTCAGATGATGTGACAGGCATCGTCAAAAGCGAGACGCGGCAAGCGCTCGAAAACCGCCTCATGGCGACCATGGCCAATATTGCACAACATATTGACGCGCCATTGCCCGTCGGGGAAAAATTCTTGATTGACGCCATCTGCATCAAAGCCGCTGATCGGCCCGACATCCAGCCCCAAAGCGCGCGCTGCCAGCATTAAATAAGCGGCTTGCAAAGAACCGTTGCGCATGGCGGTTTCGGCGGCAAAGTCTTTTGAGCCGGTGAACCAATCACGCGCTTCCGGATTATGCGGAAACAATTCAGGAATACGGTCATAAAATTTTACATCATTGGCAATGATAATGCAGACCGGCGCATTTGTGACTTTTTCAATATTGCTTTCAATAATATGAGGCATAAGCCGCGCTTTGGCATCATTGCTGGTTACGAAAACCAAGCGCGCCGGACAGCAATTGGCGCTGGTAGGGCCCCATTTCATCAAATCATAAAGTGCGTGTAATTGCTCTTCGCCGACCGGGGTCGGGTCAAAATCATTATGGCTGCGCGCTTGTGTAAACAGCACATCAAGAACGGCTTGGTCGAGCATAAAGCCTCCTTAAACAACCGCGCGTACTTCGCTGACCGAAGGCACATAATGTTTCAACAGATTTTCAACGCCCTGTTTCAAGGTCGCCGTGGCTGACGGGCAGCCGGCGCACGCGCCGCGCATGTGCAAGGACACAATACCGTCTTGAAAGCCATGAAAGACGATATCGCCGCCATCTTGGGCAACCGCAGGGCGCACCCGCGTGTCGAGAATTTGCTTGATGATGGCGACGGTTTCAGCATCTTCCTCGGCAATCTCCGCCTCGGCGATATCGGCTCCCATAGCCGCGCCATCTACCATAAGCGGGCGCTCGGCGATGAAATGCTCCATCATGGCGGTCAGTAAAGCCGGTTTGACAATTTGCCATTCCACCCCGTCTTGTTTCGACACAACAATATAATCAGTGCCGAAAAATACCGAAGTGACACCGTCAACGGCAAACAAGGCCGCCGCCAGGGGCGAGGCCTCGGCCGCTTGTTGATTGGGAAAATCAAGCGGCGGGGCGGCACCGGTCACTTCGCGGCCGGGCAAAAATTTCAAACTGGCCGGATTGGGCGTGTCTTCGGTTTGGATAAACATGGGGCTTTTCCTTTTCTAAGCCTTATTCTCAATCTTATATAAGCGCAGCGGAACGCAAAACCAAGCGCGTGACCATCACGTCAGCGCATCAATTTCATCATCGGACAAGTCACCCGGCACGATCGTCACCGGAATATGCACCGCCGATTTACCCGCACCAATGGCTGAGACTAACGGCCCCGGCCCACCCTGGCCGACGGCGGCGGCCAGCACCAAAGTCGAAATGGCGCGGTCTTCATCAATCAAGCGGGCAATTTCTTCAGCCAGAGCACCGTGGCGAATATGGGTTTTCGGCTTTTCGCCGCCCAGCATTTCGACCAAAGCGGCCGATTCGGTGAGGATTTTTTCCGCCTCGATTTCAGCTTCTTCTTTCATCAGGCTGGATACGCCGAGCCAATGGTCATGGGTTTCCGGCTCAATGACCAGCAATAAAGCGACCTTGCCGCCCGTGCCATGGGCGCGGCGCGCAGCAAAACGCAAAGCGGCATGGCTTTCCGGCGTGCCGTCCACGACAATTAGAAATTTGCGTTGCAAATGGCGGTTAATATCCATGACCACCATGCTGCCAGTGCGGCGCTTTAGAGACAAGCAAAATCAGGCTTAACGCCCCAGAAAACCGACATGTTTTCTGACCTCGGCCATAATCGGTTCGGCCAGGGCGCGGGCGCGGTCAGCGCCATCGGCCAAAAAGCCGTCAATCAGTGTCGGGTCATCCGTCAAACGGCGCATTTCATCGCCAATGGGCGCGATTTTGGCAATCGCCAGTTCAGCCAAAGCCTCTTTCAAAACGGAAAATTGTTGACCGGCAAATTGGCCGATGGCGCTCGCCATCTCCCGCTCGGCCAAAGCGGCATAAATGCCCAAAAGATTGGCCGCTTCGGGGCGTCCCGCCAAACCCTCTTCACTGTCCGGCAAAACATCCGGGTCGGTTTTGGCTTTGCGGATTTTCTTGGCAATTTCATCGGCACTGTCGAGCATGGTGATGCGCGACAAATCCGACGGGTCGGATTTCGACATTTTTTTACTGCCATCGCGCAAGCTCATCACCCGCGTCGCCGGTCCTTGAATGAGCGGTTCGGGCAAGGGGAAGAACCCTTCCGCGTCGAAATCATTATTGAATTTTTGTGCAATATCGCGGGCCAATTCGAGATGCTGTTTTTGGTCTTCCCCGACCGGCACATGGGACGCTTGATAAAGCAAAATATCAGCCGCCATGAGATTGGGATAAACATAAAGACCGACCGAGGCTTTTTCGCGATCCTTGCCGGCTTTTTCCTTAAATTGCGTCATCCGATTGAGCCAGCCCATACGCGCCACGCAATTCAGCACCCAAGCCAGCTCGGCATGTTGCGGCACTTGTGCTTGGTTGAAGACAATATGGTTTTTCGGGTCAACCCCGGCGGCAATGAAGGCGGCCGCGACTTCGCGCGTATTGGCGGCCAGTTCGGCCGGGTCTTGAAATACCGTAATGGCGTGCAAATCGACCACGCAATAAAGACATTCATGGCTCTCTTGCAGGGCAACAAAATTTTTAATCGCCCCCAAATAATTGCCGAGGTGCAGATTGCCGGTCGGCTGAACGCCGGACAAGACCCGCGGCTTTGGCTCGCTCATCATATTTCCTTTTTGCTCAGGCCGCGCAAAGCGGCACTTATCGCCTGTTTATGGCGCATCACTGCCTGCCCCGCAAGAGGCCGATATCGGCGCGCCGCAACCCGCCCAGCGACATGACGGCGAGCCCATAGGCGCAGGCCCCGCCAATAATAAATACGACAAGCCATGCCGCCAAAGCCGACAGCCCGTTCCATGCGCTTGGCGGCGGCACAAGGCGCGCCGCTTCATAAAGCGCCCAGCCCATCAGCGCTGCGGCCAAAACCTGCGCCGCCAGCCGCCGCAATAGGGTGCGCGAAAAATGATAAATGTCGCGCCGCGCCATGCGCCATATCATCAAGCTCAAAGTCACCCAACCGGCCATGACGGTGGCAAAGGCAATGGCCGGCGCGCCATAGGATGGGAACAAGGCCAGCGACAGGGCAATATTGACAACGACACCAATGGCCCCGTCAATCAATGGGGCGCGCGTATCTTGGCGCGCAAAAAAGGAGGGCTGCAGGGCTTTGACCAGAACAAAAGCCGGCAGGCCGAAGCTGAATACGAGAATGAGTTGCGCCGTCAAGGCGCTGTCAGCCGCGCTGAACGCGCCGCGCTCAAACAAAAGGGTGACAATCGGCGATGCCAAAACCGCCAGACCGACCGCCGCCGGCAAGGTCAAGCCGCTGGCCGCCAAGATGGCCATATCCTGCGCCCCATGCGCCGCCGCCTTTTCGCCCTTGGCCAAACGGCGCGCCAATTCGGGCAAAAGCGCCACGGAAAGTGCCACGCCGATAACCCCCATAGGCAATTGATAGAGGCGGTCGGCATAATAAAGCCAGGCCGCCGCTCCCGCCTGGCCGGTGGCGATGGAGGTGCCGACCAGCAAATTTATCTGCCCGATACCGGCCGCCAAAATGCCCGGCACGGCCAAGCGCCAGAGTTTTGTGACATCATCAGAAAGCACCGGACGCGCCAGCGGGGCGCGCAAAGCGGCGCGCCGCGCAGCGATGAAAACAAACAGAAATTGCGCCAGACCGGCCAGCACGACGGCGTAAATCACATAATCCAGCAAACGTCTATCGCCCATCGGCACCCCGTCAAGCGTCGCCAAAGCCATCGCCCCAATAAGCACCAAATTGAGCAATATGGGCGCAAAAGCGGCGGCAAAAAACCGATTGACGGCATTCAGCATGGCCGCGAATAGCGCCATAAGCGACATGAAAATCAAATATGGAAAGCTGATGCGAGCATAATGCACGGCGAGCGCAAATTTTTCCCCATCACCGGCAAAGCCTTGCGCCAAAGCAAGCACCAAAGCAGGCATGAAAATTTCCGCCAAAAGGGTGAAGACGGCCAAAGCGGCCAGCAGGACGGAAAATATCTGACCGGCAAAAGCGCGCGCGGCAGCCGCGCCTTTTTGTTCAAGCCGCGCTGCAAAGAGCGGCACAAAGGCGGCGTTGAAAGCGCCTTCGGCAAACAGCCGACGGAACAAATTGGGCAGGCGAAAAGCAATGACGAAAATTTCCGCCAACGGCCCGGCCCCCATCAGCGCGGCAAGAAAAATATCGCGGATAAAGCCGGTGATGCGGCTCGCCATTGTGGCGCTGCCGACCAATGCAGCATTGGATAATATTCCGGCTTTCGGCCTTGCCATATCAGGCCGCCTTTGACTTGCCGCGCTTATCGGGACCGCGCCGCTGTGTCGGCTTTTTCGGTTGCGCCGCTTTTACCGGATTGTCAATGACGCGGCGCAACACGGCGCGCAGCTTCTTCTGCCGCGCTTTTTCGGTAATCTGTGCACCCGACAAATCGGTAATGTGGAAAACATCGACCACACGCTCGCCAAAGGTTGCAATGCGCGCCGCCGATACCGACAGATTGAGCTCGAACAAGGCGCGCAACAGCGCATAGAGCAGCCCCGGACGGTCAAGCCCGCTCACTTCAATAACGCTCGCATTATCTGCCAGCTGGTTGGAAATGCGCACCTGCGGCGACAAATCAAACGCTTCAATATGGGCGCGTCGCGGTGCCCCCTCCAAGCGGTCGGGCACAATCACTTGGCCCGATAAAACATCGCGCATGGTCGCCATGAGGCGTTTTGCTTTTTCCGACGATAATGGCCCGGGCTGACCGCGATCGCCAACATGCAGCGCGTCAATGGCCAAACCGTCGCGCGTGGTGGTGATGCGCGCATCCAAAATCGTCAACCCGGCTAAAGCGCATGCCCCGGCAAGGCGGGCAAACAGGCCGGCATGGTCTTGGCAGATAATGGTGATTTCCGAACAATCGCGCAGCTTGTCGCCATGCACTTCCAGCGCCATTGGCTCACCGGCCGCTTCCATGGCGGCAATCATATCGGCATGGCGCAATTGCGCTGCGGTTGGAAAGCTCAGCCAATAAGCGTCGGATTGGCGGCGCATATAGGCGTTTAATTTGCGCTTGTTCCAGCTTTTATCGGCCAATTGCGCAAAGGCGGTTTTCGCCCCGTCAAGACGTTCGCCGCGCGCCGCCAAAGCGGTGCCGGCATTGAAGCGTGAGGCGGTTTCGGCATAAAGCTCGCGCAAAAGCTGTGCTTTCCAGCCATTGAACACACCCGGCCCCACGGCCTTAATATCGACCTCAGTGAGCACGAATAAATGATTGAGCCGCTCCATGCTTTGCACGGTTTTGGCAAAATCCTCAACCGTGCGCGGGTCGGACAAATCACGTCTTTGCGCCACATCGCTCATCACCAAGTGCTCGCGCACCAGCCACTCGGTAAGCGCCGTCTCGGCTTTGGAAAAACCGAGCCGTGGGCCAAGCTTGCGGGCAATGCGCGCGCCGGCAACCGAATGGTCTTCGGGCCGCCCTTTGGCAATATCATGCAGTAAAGTAGCCAGATAAATAACACGCCGATTGACCGACCCATTGCGCAACAACTCTGTGGCCAGCGGATGCGCCTGCGCCACGGCACCGCTTTCAATTTCGCGCAACAGGCCGAGCGCCCGCAGCAAATGCTCATCAGCCGTATAATGGTGATACATATTAAACTGCATGAGCGCGACAATGCGGCCGAAATCGGGAACGAAACGACCCAGCACACCCGCCTCATTCATGCGCCGCAAAATCCGTTCCGGGTCGCGTTTTGAGGTCAACAGGTCGAGAAATAATTTATTGGCCGTCTCATTGTGCCGCAAGGCTTCATCAATCAAATGCGTATGTTGGGTAATGGCGCGCAGCGTGTCGGGATGGATATCAAGACCGGTGCTGTCGGCCAAATGAAAGACGCGGATGAGATTGACCGGATTGCGGGCAAACATGTCATGACGCGCCATTTTCAACCGGCTCGTCCCAATGGTGAACCCATCAACCTGTTTTTGCCGCCGAAACAGGGCCGGCAATCGCGCTGCGGCGCGCGGCTTTTTATGTGCCGCTTCCAAAGAGGCACAAAAAATCGCCGTCAAATCACCAACATTTTTGGCCACTAGAAAATAGCGGCGCATGAATTTTTCAACCGGCTTCATGCCCGATTTTTTGCCGTTTTTGGCCTTTGCCTGATCGCTTGGATAGAAAAAAGCGGCCATTGGTTTTTGCACGTCAAAGCTCAAGCGCTCTTGCGCCATATCGGTGAGGAAATGCAAATGGCAGCGCACATGCCAGAGAAAATCATCGCATTTTCTGAACAAACGCAATTCTTCGGCCGTCAGCACGCCCAGCCCGACCAAATCATCCAATGCCTCGACTTGATAGCTATAGCGCGCAATCCAAAAAAGCGTGTTCAAATCGCGCAAGCCGCCCTTGCCCTCTTTTAAATTCGGCTCGACCAAATAGCGCGAGCGACCGGTTTTTTCGTGCCGCTCATCGCGCTCGGCCAGCTTGGCGGTAACGAATTGCCGTGCCGTACCATGCACGACCTTGCTTTGAAAAGCTTCTCTATAGCCGTCATAGAGTGGTGTGCTGCCCCATAAAAAGCGGCTCTCCAACATGGCTGTGCGCACCGTCATATCACCTTGTGCCTGCACCACACATTCATTGACCGAGCGCGTCGCATGGCCGACTTTCAGCCCCAAATCCCACAATATATAAAGAATATATTCGACAAAGCTCTCGCTCGTGGCATTGCGCTTATAGGGCAAGAGAAACAATAAATCGATGTCGGAATGCGGTGCCAAACGACCGCGGCCATAGCCGCCGACCGCTACCATTGTGACTTTCTCCGCATCGGTCGGGTTGGCGATAAACAGCACATGGGCGGAGACAAAATCGGCCAAAGCGGCGAGCATGGCATCCATTTGCGTCGATAAAATCTCGGCGCATTTGGCTCCTTTCAAACGTTTTTCCTCAAGCCCTTGTCGCGCCGCCATGCGTTCGCTCGCCATGTGGGCGCGCAAGCAGTCGAGTACGGCGAGGCGCAGGCCCCGATCATCGCCCTTATGGTCGCGCGCCAAAGCAGATAATTGCGCAGCCAGTTCGGGCTGTGGATTTTTCGCCGGATTGTCTTTTGCCATGACGGCATGCCTTTCTCACCCGCCTGCGCGGATAGCTTTACTGAAGCTTCCATATAGCATGAATTGCGGCCAAATCACGGCTTTGCCATTTTCGCCTATGAGCGACACGGCTAATCCGAAACCTGTTTTTTATCGGCCAGTTCCTGCAATTGATAAAGCCAATCCAATGCCTCACGCGGGCTTAAGCGATCGGGGTCAAGTGCGGCCAGCGCATCGCGCAAAGCATCGCGTCGTGCCTCAGCCGCTTGTGGCGCGTTGGAGGACGCCTCGAAAAGCGGCAAAGCGTCAACCCTCTCGGCGCCTTGCGCCGCATTGTTTTCTTCCAATTGCGCCAGCACATGGCGTGCCCGCGCCGTCACATGTCGCGGCAGACCGGCCAGCTCAGCGACATGAATGCCGTAAGAGCGATCGGCCGCGCCGGCACCGACTTCGTGCAAAAAGACCAATTGCCCGTCATGTTCACGCACTTTCATCGAGGCATTGGCAAGCCCATCCAGCCGCATCGCCAAAGCCGTGAGCTCATGATAATGAGTGGCAAATAAGGTGCGACAGCCAATCACTTCGTGCAAATATTCAACCGTCGCCCACGCCAATGACAAACCATCAAATGTCGCCGTGCCGCGTCCGATTTCATCCAATATCACCAAAGTGCGCGGCCCCGCACCGATCAAAATCGCTGCCGTCTCAACCATTTCCACCATAAAAGTCGAGCGCCCGCGCGCCAGATCATCAGCCGCGCCGACACGCGAATACACCCGGTCAACAATGCCGATCTCAGCCCTGTCGGCCGGCACGAAACTGCCCATTTGCGCGATAATGGCAAGCAATGCATTCTGCCGCAAAAAGGTTGATTTACCCGCCATATTGGGGCCGGTAATGAGGCTCATACGCGGTGCGCTTTGCGCCGCCGCGTCGAGTGCACAGGGATTGGCGATAAATGATGCACCGGTCTCGGGCGCCGCGCGCAAAGCCGCCTCAACCACCGGATGACGCCCGCCCTCAATGAGAAAACGTTTATCGTCAAAAAGCTGTGGGCGTACCCAATTTTCATCGCCCGCTTTTTGCGCCAAAGCGGCACTGACATCGATGACGGCGAGCGCCGCGGCCAAGGCTTCCAGCCCGTCGCGCGCCGCCAAAATCTCTTGCCGCAAATCGTCGAAAAGCTGCAATTCAAGCGCCACAGCGGTTTCGCCGGCACGCGATATTTGCCCCGCCAAATCGGCCAGCTCATGGGTCGAAAAGCGGATCGAATTGGCCAATGTCTGACGATGAATGAACAAGGCATCATATGGCGGTCGCATCAACTTATCGCCCTGCGCGGCAGGCACATCAATATGATAGCCCAAAACACCATTATGCTTGATCTTCAGCGTTTTTACACCGGTCTCATCGGCATAGCGATTTTGCAAAGCGGCAATGACGCGACGGCTTTCATCGCGCAAAGCCCGCGCCTCGTCCAAGCCGCCGAGAAACCCGACCGCGATAAAGCCGCCATCGCGGGCCAAGAGCGGCAGACTGTCATCCAATGCCTCGGTGAGGCGATGGCGCAATGAACTGAGCGCCGCACTTTGTTCCGCAAGGGAGGAAATTTGTGCTGCCAATTCACCGCATGGCGCGGGCATTTTATCGAGCAAGGCAGCCGCCATATGTGCGCCCGCCTGCAAAGCCTGGGCGATGGCTTGCATATCGCGCGGCCCGCCGCGTCGCGCTGCCAAACGGTGTAAGGCGCGCGCCATATCGGGCGTCGTTTTCAGTGCATGACGCGCCAATTCAGCCAAATCAGGCGCGTCCAGAAAGGCCTGCACCGCGGCCAAGCGCGCCTCAATATCGGCGCAAGCGGTCAATGGCGCATTGAGCCGCAAAGACAATAGCCGCGCCCCGCCTGCCGTCACTGTCGCATCCAAAACATGCAGCAGACTGCCCTCGCGCGCGCCGGCCAAAGTGCGGTTCAACTCAAGATTGCTGCGCGTCGCCGCATCGAGTGCCATAATATGCGCATCGGCCTCGATTTGCGGCACGGCGAGATTGACCGGCGTGTCATATTGTGTCGCTTCAAAATAGGACAGAATATGCGCACAGGCGAGATTGACCGCGCGCCCCTCTCCGGCCAGTGCGTCGTGACAGGCCAGACCGAATTTTTGCCTAATGGTTTCACCCGCCGCCTTTGAGGCGATATCGCCGACCGGCGACAGCATGGCCGCATCCGCGCCGAGGTCGGCAGTCTCGACCACATCCGCATCCAATAATTGCGCCACCGCATCGGGAACAATAATTTCACGCGGGCGCAGCCGCGCCAATAGGGCGGGCAGGCCCGCCAATTCGGTCGATGCGGCAAAAAACCCGCCCGTCGACATATCCGCCCAAGCGACCGCCCAGGCGGCTTTTTGTGCCTTGCCGAGGCAAGCCAATGCGGCAATAAAATTGTGGCTTTTGGCATCCAGCAAACTGTCCTCGCTGAGCGTGCCGGCCGTGACCAAGCGCACCACCTCGCGGCGCATAACGGATTTCGAACCACGCTTTTTGGCCTCTGACGGGTCTTCCTTTTGCTCGCAAATGGCCACACGAAAACCGGCCTTGATGAGACGCTGCAAATAAGTTTCGCTGGCATGATAGGGCACACCGCACATCGGCACGGCCTGTCCCAAATGCTTGCCGCGATGGGTCAGGGTAATATCCAGCGCGGCGGCGGCGGTGACCGCATCGTCGAAAAACAATTCGTAAAAATCGCCCATGCGATAAAACAAAAGCGCGTCTTGATGCGCTTCCTTAATGGCCAAATATTGCGCCATCATCGGCGTCGGCTTATCACCCGTGGCGGGCTTGGCCGCCTTTGCGGCAATATTTTCAGGGCTGGTAGCGGAAGCGGACATGGCCTTTAGTTTAGCAAAGCGCGCGCCTTGCGACACGCTTTGAGCCTGTTTCGGGCACAAAAAGCTGTTGAATTTATTTTGCTTTTCTTGCCCGCGCCTGCTTGTCTTTGGCGCGGCAAAGCCCTAAAAGCCCTTAGAACAGAGACGCCTATGAGTGATACGGATAAAAACTTTACCGATGAGGAAGCCTTACGCTTTCACGCAAACGGCAAGCCGGGCAAGCTTGAAATAAGCCCTACTAAACCGATGGCCACGCAGCGGGATTTGTCGCTCGCCTATTCGCCTGGCGTTGCCGTGCCGGTTGAGGCCATCGCGGAAAATGCCGATGCCTCGTATGATTTGACGGCACGCGGCAATATGGTGGCGGTCATCTCCAATGGCACGGCGATTTTGGGGCTCGGCAATTTGGGGGCGCTGGCCTCCAAGCCGGTCATGGAAGGCAAGGCGGTTTTGTTCAAACGCTTTGCCGATGTCGATTCGATTGACCTTGAAGTGGACACCGAAGACCCGCAAGCCTTTATCGATGCGGTGAAATATTTCGGCCCAAGCTTTGGCGGCATTAATTTGGAAGACATTAAAGCGCCCGATTGTTTCATCATTGAGCAGCAATTGCGCGAGCTGATGGATATTCCGGTATTTCACGATGACCAGCATGGCACGGCAATCATTTGCGCCGCCGGTCTCATCAATGCGCTGCATTTGACCGGCAAGCAGATGAAAGACATTAAAGTCTGCGTCAATGGCGCCGGCGCGGCCGGTATTGCCTGTTTGGAACTCATCAAAGCAATGGGCGTGGCGCATGATAATGCGATTTTATGCGACACGAAGGGCGTCATTTATAAAGGCCGCAAAGAGGGTATGAACCAATGGAAATCGGCCCATGCGGCTGACACGAAAGCGCGCAGCCTGGCCGATGCGATGAACGGGGCGGATGTGTTTTTGGGGCTGTCGGTAAAGGGCGCGGTGACCGAAGATATGGTCAAAACCATGGCCGATAAACCGATTATTTTCGCCATGGCCAATCCTGACCCTGAAATTACGCCGGAAGAAGTTGCCGCCATTCGCGATGATGCAATCATGGCGACCGGACGCTCGGATTATCCAAATCAGGTCAATAATGTTTTGGGCTTTCCATATATTTTCCGTGGCGCTTTGGATGTGCGCGCCACCACCATTAATGATGCGATGAAAATTGCCTGCGCCGAGGCTCTGGCCATGCTGGCGCGCGAAGATGTGCCCGATGAAGTGGCTGCCGCCTATGACGGCGAGCGCCCGCGCTTTGGTCCGCGCTATATTATTCCGGTGCCGTTTGACCCGCGCCTGATCAGCGAAATTCCGCCTGCCGTGGCACGCGCCGCCATGGATAGTGGTGTCGCACGCGCACCGATTGTCGATATGGAGGCGTATCAAGATCGCTTGCAAGCGCGGCTGGATCCGACCGCCAGTTCGATTCAAATCATCATGAACAAATCCAAGCAAAACGCCAAACGAATGATTTTTGCCGAAGGCGAGCAAGAGCAGGTCATTCGCGCCGCCATTGCCTATAAGGATTTGGGATTGGGCGAGCCGATACTCATCGGCACTGAACAAATTGTCCGCAACAATATGGCGGCGCTGGGGCTCGACGGGCGCGATGATATTGAAATTCGCGACACGCGCGCCTCCGACCGCGTCGGCGATTACAGTGCCTTTTTGTTCGAGCGGCTGCAGCGGCGCGGCCGGTTGATGCGCGATTGCGAGCGCATGGTCGCCAATGACCGCAATATTTTCGGCGCTTGCGCTTTGGCGCGCGGTGATGCCGACGCCATGGTCACCGGCGTCACGCGCTCTTATTCGATCACATTGGAAGAGGTCTCGAAAGTCATTGACCCGCGCCCCGGCCAGCGTGTCATGGGCGTGTCCATGCTAGTCACGCGTGGCGGGCGGACCGTCATGGTGGCCGACACGAATGTCATTGATATGCCGAGCGCCGAAGAACTGGCCGATATAGCCTGTCAAAGCGCCGCAACGGCGCGCGCTTTGGGTCATGAGCCGCGCGTTGCCATGCTCGCCTATTCGACTTTCGGCCACCCTGAAGGTGACCGCTCGGTCTATGTTCGCGAAGCGGTTAAGCTGCTGGACGGACGCAATGTCGATTTCGAATATGAAGGTGAAATGGCGGCCGATGTGGCGCTAAATCGCAATGCCATGCAACGCTATCCGTTTTGCCGCCTCACCGAACCGGCGAATGTTTTGATAATGCCGGCCATTCACTCGGCGTCCATCTCAACCAAAATGCTGGAGGAGCTGGGGCAGGCGACGCTGATCGGCCCGATTCTCATCGGTCTGGAGCAGCCGGTGCAGATTGCCCGTATCGGTGCCACCGCCACGGAAGTGCTGAATATGGCGGCGATTGCCGCTTATGGTTTGGAAAGCATTTAGCTTCAGCCCCGCATCACGCATGGCCGCGCCATACCAAAGCGGTGGCGATATCCTTATCGGTCAAGACGTCGCGACCGGCCAAATCGGCCAGCGAACGTGCAACCCGCAAAATGCGATTAAAGCCGCGCGCCGTCAGCCCGCCATCATCGACAATCGAATCGAGCAATTTGCGTCCGCGCGCATCAGGATTAGCCAATTCGCGTAATGTCTCGCCATCGAGCCGCGCATTCAAACATTCTTGCCGTGCCAATTGCACCGCTTGCGCCCTGACCACACGCGCCGCCACCGCTTCGCTGCCTTCGCCCTTTTCATCATCAATCATTTGCGACAGGGGCACGGGCGGCACATTAATGCGAATGTCAAATCGGTCGAGCAGCGGGCCGGAAAGCTTGGCCAAATATTCTTGTCGGCATAAAGGCAGGCGATGGCAGGCAAGGCTGGCATCATCGGCATGGCCGCAGCGGCACGGATTCATCGCCGCGACCAATTGGAAGCGCGCATGATAGCTGACATGCGCTTCGGCACGTGCCACATCGACATGGCCGGTTTCAATCGGTTGCCGCAAGGCGTCCAAGCTCTGGCGCGAAAATTCCGGCAATTCATCGAGAAACAAAACGCCGCAATGGGCCAATGATATTTCGCCCGGCTTGGCTTGCCGCCCGCCGCCAATCAACGCCGCCATTGAAGCTGAATGATGCGGCGTGCGAAACGGGCGCCGCGCCGCCAAGCGCACCCCGCCGCGTTTTGAGGACAGGCTTTCAATAACCGAAATTTCCAGCCTTTCGCGCGCCGTCAATGGCGGCAAAATACCCAGCAGACGCGCTGCCAACATGGATTTACCGGCGCCGGGCGGCCCGCTCATCAATAAATTATGGCCGCCACATGCGGCCACTTCCAACGCCAAACGCGCCTCGGCCTGACCGCGAATATCGGCCATGTCAGGCATATGGGCGGCCATAGGCGACGGCCGCGCTTGCGGTGGCGGCAATAGCGCGACCCCGCGCAAATGATTGATCGCTTCCAATAAATGCGCCGCCGCAATAATGCCCGGCTTATCGGGCGCGGCCAGACCCGACCAAGCCGCCTCCGGCCCGCAATCGGCGGGGCAAATAAGGCCCTTATTTTTGGCCAAAGCGGCCATGGCAGCCGGCAAAGCGCCGGGCACGCCGATCAGTGTGCCGTCGAGCCCCAACTCCCCCATCACGCAAAAATCGCTGACCGCGCCTTGCGGCAAAGCACCCATGGCGACCAAAAGCCCAAGCGCAATCGGCACATCATAATGGCTGCCATCTTTCGGCAAATCGGCGGGCGAGAGATTTATCGTAATGCGGTCATAGGGCAGGGCCAAGCCGACAGCCGACAATGCGGCGCGCACGCGCTCGCGGCTTTCAGCCACGGATTTGTCGGGCAGGCCGACCACGGTGAACGCGTTTTGGCCGGGCGCCAAATGCACTTGCACTTCGACCGGCACGGCTTCGACACCTTGAAAGGCAATGGTTTGAATATTGGCGACCATGACTTCTTTTTCTTTTCTGTCACAAAGCTTAGGGAAAAAACGCGACGCCGACAAGCAGGCTTGATTTATGCGGTTTGAGATGATTAACCTATCGGCGAATTTAGAGGTTGTCATGCTTGGCCGTCGCCGCGTCAATGTTGAAATTGGAGATGTTTTTGTCGAGGAATTGCCCGGCAAGAGATCGATTTTCCGCGCTTTGGGGGTGGCGGAGAGCACCCCGTCTGACA
>CATDDF010000013.1 GCA_949498175.1 Alphaproteobacteria bacterium
TATGTCGATTGCATTTTTTATCCTTTGGTCTTGTTTCTTTCCAAAGTCAGCATTCCGATTGATGCTGATTTGAAAAATCTGACCGCCTATATGCAGCGTTTGTCGGAGCACGACATTATCGGAGCCAAATAATGCCGCTTAAAGGGTTCACGCCGGAAATTACCAATTCCGAAATCGGTAAGCTGATTGGCCGTGAAATCATCAAGCTAGAGAACGGCGAAAGCGAAGTATCGTTTGAGATGACCGAAAGCTGGCTCAATATGCAGGGCATTTTGCATGGCGGGGCTTTTGCGACCATGTTGGATACGGCTTGTGGTGCCGCCACCCGAAGCTTGTTGGACATGGAAAAATATCGCGGTCACGCAACGCTCGAATTGAAAACCAGCTATTTGAAAGCGGGTAAGCCAGGCAAATATGTTGCCAAGGGAAAAGTTTTGCGCATGGGGCGCAGCGTCGCCTATAGTGAAGCCAGCCTGTTTGATAGTGAAGGCGTTTTGGTGTCGAAAGCGTCAGCAACATTTAAGTTGCTGCCCAAATAAAATAATAGTGAAACGCTTAAAGCCGACGGTCATATTGATATTCTAGGCATCAACGAGGATGATGTGGTTTCGGGAGGGACGACACAATGTCGAAAAGAAAACTAGCCATCAGTCTTGTGGTGCTTTTTATCAGCACGGTCGGGCTTTACGTTTACGCAGCTTATGATGACTGGTTTGGCCAGCCGCGCGGTATTGGAGAAATCCGAGGCGAAGAGCGTAACGAAATTCTTATCAAAACATTGGCCGCCGAGCAGGCAGCCATTGCACGCGGGATGCATGCGCGTGCAGGAAACCGACTATAAGCGCATTCCCACTTCGCGCTATCGGGTTTGGTGTTTGGAAAATATGCGCCGCGCATGGGCGGCGCTGGACGCGGAAACGCAAAATGCGTTGAAAGCCGTTTTGCCGCCTTCCGCCGCCATATTGTGGCAGGCGACAGACTTCGCCCCGTCCGATTATGACAGCGCCAATGAAGCGCCGTTCAATCGTGGCATTAATGTCTATGGCAAGGGCGTGCCCGGCATTTTCAGCCTGCTCTATCGCCGCAATACGGCATGAGGTGGATAAATGGCGGAGGGGGAGGGATTCGAACCCCCGGAACGCGCAAACGCTCAACGGTTTTCAAGACCGCCGCTTTCAACCACTCAGCCACCCCTCCTTCAGGTGGGCGCAAAGCCCGTGCGACCCGTGATCAGCCATGCTGACTTAGCTTGATTGATGGAGAATTTCAAGCGGCCAATCAGGACAGCTTCGGTGTGGGTGATTTTGCGCCGTGCTTCTTCAGCGACACCGAATCCCTTATATTCAGCGTCAGTTCCGAGATGCACGCTTGAATGCGAGAAAACCATTTGATGAATAAGCCGATTTTGACGATTAAAGTTGCTTTCGCTGCCATGCTTATTGTCGGCTGCACCAGTTTTTCCGACCGCCGCGCGGCAGAAGAGCAGGGCCGTCGCGTCGCCGCCGGCGGCATTTATAAAATCGGCACGCCTTATGAAATTGAGGGTGAATGGTATTATCCGCAGGAAGACGCGACCTATGACAATACGGGTATTGCCTCTTGGTATGGCCCGAAATTTCATGGTCGCCGCACCGCCAATGGCGAAATCTTCGATATGGATTTGTTGACCGCCGCGCATCCGACCTTGCCCATGCCGGTGCGTGCCAAAGTAACAAATTTGGAAAACGGGCGCTCGGTCATTGTGCGGATAAATGATCGCGGGCCATTTGCCAAAGACCGCGAGATTGATATGTCGCGCCATGCGGCTGATTTATTGGGCTTTAAAGAAAAGGGCACGGCGAAAGTGCGGGTGCAGTATTTGGGCCGCGCGCCGCTTTATGACAGTGCCGGTCGTTTGATTAAACGCCAAGAGCCGGACCGCTTCATTGCCGATAAGCCGGTGACACCGAAAGAAGACAGCAAAGTTGCTGCTGCGCCCGTGGCCCCGGTTGATGTGCGCTCGGCTGACGGCAAGCGGGTGGTTAAGCCACTGCCTGATGTCGAAGAAAAGCGCTATGCCGTGCAGGTCGGTGTGTTCTCGATGCGTGAAAATGCGGAGGCCTTGCAAGTGCGATTGAAAGATTTTGCACCGGTGAAAATCGTTGAAGTGGAAATGGGCGGGGCGACGCTCTATCGCGTGAAAATGGGCGGTGCCAATATTCGCGCCGATGCCCGGCTGACTTTGGAAAGACTGGTCGCGGCCGGTCATACCGATGCGGTGATTATCGAGCAATAGGGGATTTGCGATGAGGCTGTTGAAATCATTTTGGATTGTTTTGCTGCTGTTTCCGCTATCCGCGCAAGCCATTGATACAAAAGCCAGCTATGCCCTTCTGCTTGATGCCGAAACCGGCGTCGCACTGTTTGAGAAAAATGCCAATGCGCGGATGAGCCCGGCCAGCATGAGCAAGCTCATGACGGTGCTTATGACTTTCGAGGCACTGGAAAGCGGCTCAATATCTGCCGATGAAGAATTTTTTGTCAGCGATGATGCGTGGCGACGCGGCGGTGCAGGGTCGGGCGGTTCAACGATGTTTTTGAAGGCACGCTCGCGCGTCTCAGTGCTGGATTTGCTGCGCGGAGTTATCATCCAATCAGGCAATGATGCATGCATTGCTTTGGCCGAGGGGTTGGCAGGCAGCGAAGCGGCATTTGCCGAATTGATGACCGAGCGCGCACAAGAATTGGGCATGTCGCGCTCAACCTTTATCAATTCGACCGGCTTGCCGGATCCTGACCATAAAACCACGGCACGTGATTTGGCATTTCTGGCACGCCAACTTATCAATAATCATGCTGATTATTATCGGCTTTTTAGCGAGCGCGATTTTACTTGGAACAATATCCGTCAGACCAATCGTAACCCTTTGCTTTATGCCAATATTGGAGCCGACGGCCTTAAGACGGGGCATACGCAAGATTCGGGTTATGGGCTGGTTGCCTCGGCCGAACAAAATGGGCGGCGTTTGATTTTGGTCATTAACGGGCTGAATTCGAAGCGCGAGCGCGCCCGCGAGGCGCGTAAGCTGATGACATTCGGCTTCCGCAATTTCCAGCGTGATTTGCTGGTTGAGGCGGGGCAGCAAGTCACTGAGTTGCCGGTTTGGCATGGCGATGAAGCGACGGTGAAAGTGACGACCAAGCAACGTTTTGACATTGTCACACCGCGCAGCGGAAGACGCAAAATGGTGGCGACAGTGACTTATGAAAATCCGGTGCTGGCGCCGATTAAAACCGGCGACAAGCTGGCTAAGTTGCGGGTTACTTTGCCGGGGCTTATTCCGCAAGAGGTTGATTTGGTGGCAGCGGAAGATATCGGTAAAGGCAATATTATCGGACGCGCCATAGACAGCCTTGTTTATTTGATGGTGGGTAATTGAGATGCGAGGAAAATTCATCAGCTTTGAAGGCGGCGAGGGCGGTGGCAAGTCGACCCAGGCGGCCCGTTTGGCCGGCTATTTGCGGAGCAAAGGGCTGGAGGTTGTCGAAACACGCGAACCGGGCGGCACCAAGCAGGGCGAAGAATTGCGCGATTTATTGGTGCAGGGTGACCCCAATCGCTGGCACCCTTATTCGGAATTGCTGATGATGACGGCGGCACGCGTTGAACACGTCAATCGGCTGATTGAACCGGCCCTCGAAGAAGGCAAATGGGTCATCTGCGACCGCTTCTTTGACAGCACGCTTACCTATCAAGGCATTGCCGGTGGGCTGGGGCTTGATGTGGTACGACCGATGCAGCAAATGGCAGTCGGTAAAACCGTGCCTGATGTTACCTTTCTGCTCGACTTGCGAGAAGATGCCGGCTTGCAGCGCGCTGAAAAACGAGGTGGCGCAGCTCGATTTGAAAAAAAAGAAGCCGCCTTCCACCGCGATGTGCGCGACGGCTTTTTGGCACTGGCGGCTGAAGATCCGAAACGTATAGTGGTGGTTGACGCGGAAAACACGTTCGATGCCGTATGGCAGCAAATTGAAGGTGTTATGCAAGAGCGTTTTAAGCTCTAGCCGCGCATTGCCTGACCGCTTAATGTAGTGCCATGAGCTCCGCCGAAATGATTGAAGAACTGCCGGATACTGATGGTGATAGCCCGCCGCGCTTGACGCGGGTTTTGAAGGGGCATGCCAAGCCGCAAGCCGATTTTCTGGCCGCGCTAAACAGTGCCCGTATGCCGCATGCATGGCTGCTCGCCGGCCCGAAAGGGGTTGGCAAAGCAAGTTTTGCTTATTTGGCGGCGCGGCTGGTATTGTCGGGCGCAGCAGCTTCTGCCATGTCGCCGGCGCCTGAGAGCGATGACGCGCATTTGGTTGAGGAAGGTGCACATCCTGACTTGTTTGTTTTGAAACGCGAATATAATCCGAAAACGCAGAAGTTTCGCGGCGACATTCCGGTCGATGCGGCGCGTGATTTGAAACAGTCATTCAATCTCAGCGCCGGCCGCGGCGGTTGGCGTGTGGCGATTATCGACAGCATTGATGATATGAATAAAAACGGCGTCAATGCGCTCTTGAAGCTGATTGAAGAGCCGCCGGAAAAATGTCTTTTTCTTATCGTTTGCCACAATCCGGGCCGCGTGCTCGAGACCATCAGGTCGCGCTGCCGCATGTTGTCTTTCAATGCGCTTGATGAGGGCGACTTGCAATCAATTGTTCATGAGCGTCTGGAGGGCAGTGACCCGAATGAAGTCGCCGCCTCAGCTTTTTTGGCGCAAGGCAGTGCCGGATATGCACTGATGCTGTGTGAAGAGGGTGGTTTTGACCTTTATCGCGATATGGTCGGTGTGTTGGAGACTGCACCACAGCTTGATGTTGAAAAACTGCATGCTTTGGCCGGACGCTTTGGTGCACGCGCGGCACCGGAACAGTTTGCGATATTTTGTTTCCTGTTGTCAGGCTGGCTGCATCGCTATGTGCGCTTTGCCTCCACAGGCGCCGGTTTCCAGCCGGTTTTTGAGGGTGAGGAGGCTTTGGTCAATCGCCTTTTGAACGATGGCTTGGGGGTTGAACCGTTTGTGGCCTTGTGGGAGAAGGTGGAGCAAGACAGCCGCGCGGTCAGCGCTTTGAACTTGGATAAAAAGCAAGCGGTGTTGGAATGGATGACAGGGTTTGCCGATGCGAGCCGAAAAAGGGCTGTTTAGGAAGTTAAAGTGACAGATAAGAATTTTTTTATAACTACCGCTATTTCCTATCCAAATGGCCGTCCACATATTGGCCATGCTTATGAAATTATGGCCACGGATGCGATTGCGCGCTATCACCGCTTAAACGGTGAAAACGTCTATTTTTCGACCGGAACGGATGATCACGGACAAAAAATGCTGCAAACGGCGCGTGCGCAGGGCAAAACTGCGCAGGAATTGGCTGATGAGCTGACGCCGA
>CATDDF010000014.1 GCA_949498175.1 Alphaproteobacteria bacterium
AGGGTTGAAGCGCACCGCCATAAAGTCGAGGAACATGGAGGTCGGTACATTCGACACCATGTCAGGGCTGGCCGTGCGCGCGCCACGCGCCACATCAACGCCCTCGCGCAATTCTTTGGCGCCGGTAAGGTAGAAGTTGCGCCAAGGCCCGCTTTCCGCCTGATAACCCATTTGCTCATAGGCATCGGCCAGCAGCGCGCGCGCTTCTTTTTTTTTCGGATTGGCGAAGACATAATGGTTCAGCAATTCCGCTGCCCAGCGATAATCACCCTTTTGCATAGCGTGTTTGGCATGGCGCATCAGCCCGTCCGGCCCGCCTGCCAAATTCATATAATTGCGCGCGCGCCGCTCCGGCGTCAGCGGGTTCAAATTGGCCGGCACACCGTCAAAATAGCCGAGATAGAAATTGTAAACGGCGCGCACATTATGGCTCACCGTGCCGTAATAATTGCGATTGTAAAACTCCTGAGCCAACGAGGGCGGCAGATCCAGCATGTTGGAAATCTCGGTCGCCGTATGGCCGTGGTTCATCAGCCGCACCGTCTGGTCGTGCATGAAGCGATACATGTCGCGCTGCTTGGCGATATAATCATAGCCCGCTTCGCGACCCCAACGCGGCCAATGGTGAGAGCCGAACACCACATCCATACGATCGCCGAACAGTTCCAGCATATCGGTGAGATGGCGCGACCAAATCAACGCATCGCGGGTTTTCGCACCACGCGGCGTATAGAGATTATGCATCACGCCATTGACTTCTTCGGCCACGCACAGCGCATTCCATTTCGGCAGATAGAACACAAACTCGGCCGGGGCTTCCGCCCCCGGGGTCAGTTGAAATTCAATCTCCACCCCGTCCAACACCAGCTTTTGGCCGGTCGCGGTAATGTCATCGGTCGGGGTCAATAAGGTGATGGTGCCAAAAGCAACGCCTTTGCCCAGCCCGCTATCAATAGCCCCTTGCGGCGTGCGTTCCAACAAATTACCGAACATGAAACCGGCGCGGCGGCTCATCGCATTGCCGGCAATGACGTTTTCGCTAGTCACTTCTTTGACGAAATGCTCGGGCGCGACAAAACGGATGCGCCCGCTCGCCAAATCATCTTCATCGGCCAGCGCGCGAATACCGGCAAAATGGTCGGCATGGCTGTGCGTCGCCAAAATGGCTTTGACGGGGCGCTTGCCGAAATGGCTGTCGACCAGCTTCATCGCCGCATCCATGGTTTCGGTGGCGGTCAGCGGGTCAACGACAATCCAACCCGTATCGCCGCGAATAAAAGTGACATTGGCAAGGTCATAGCCGCGCACTTGGTAAATGCCCTCGGTCACCTCAAACAAGCCGTGAATGGCATTGAGCCGCGCTTGCCGCCAGAGGCTGGGGTTCACCGTATCGGGCCGCGTGCCGTCGAGATATTCAAGATTGGTCATGTCCCACACCACGCGGCCTGAAGCATCCTTAATCACCAGCGCTTCGGGCTTGGCCAATTGTCCGCGCGTCGCCAACTTGAAGTCTTCGGTGTTTTCAAACGGCAGGCGGTCGAGCACTTTTTCGTGCGCCGCCTTGGTCGCCGCACTGGGCGCTTTGGCCGTCACATCGGCGGCTATGGCATTGGTGCTAAACGATGTGCCGATACATGCGGCAGCCAGCCACAGTTTTGTATTCTTCATAATATCCCCCCAGTTTATTCAGCAGCAATCCAATTGCCGCGCAGTTCTTTCTTCAAATCGCTGACATATTTGTTGAAGTCAATCTGAATCGTATGCCGCTCGCTATCATAATAATGGCCGAGATAAACTTTTTCATCGGCAATGATGGTTTTTTCCATCGCCGCATCATCGGGCATGGCATAATTGCCGGCCAGCACATTGGCGATGAATTTCGATTGCTGCTCAGCCAGATTGACCAATGTCGGCAGCGGTTGCGCCAGCCCGACAAAAAACAAATTGCGCCAGCCCGGTCTCACCATGCGGCGATATAGCGGAAATTTATTGTCTTCCACGGCCAGCGAGTTTTGCTGCAAAAACGGGAATGAAATGCGATAGCCGGTGGCCCAAATAATCACGTCAATTTCTTCGCGGCTGCCGTCGGCAAAGCGCACACCATCGCCATCCAAGCTTTCCAGCCCGCCCTTCACCGTCACATCGCCGCAACCGAGCCGCGTCAAAAACTCGCCCGAAACGGAAGGATGCGCGGTCAGCACCTCATGGTCGGGCTTCGGCAAGCCATAATCTTCCATATTGCCGATGGCTTTTTTGATGACGATTTGGCCAAGCTTGCGACCGATGGCTTGCGGCATCCAAGCGGGCATAACCGATTTATCGGCCGGTTCGCCATTCAGATATTTCGGCAGCACCCACACGCCCCGACGTGCCGAGATGAAGCATTTTTTGGCAATCGGGCGTTGCGAGACTTCCGAGGCGATATCCATGGCCGAATTGCCGACGCCGACCACCAGCACGTTTTTGCCGCGCAAATCATGCGGCTCAAACGGCGAGTCATAATCATGGCTGTGCATTTGAATGCCGTCAAAATTGTCGCCATATTCACGCGGCGTTTTGGCATCCCAATGATGACCGTTTGCGACCACCAGCGCGCCATATTGGCGCGTTTCACCGCTCGACAGAGTGACGTGCCACACGCCCTCATCATCGCGGCGCGCATCTTCTACCGCCGTGTTGAAGGTGATGTTGTCGCGCAGGCCGAAATGGTCGACATAATCATTGAAATAATCAAATAGCTGGCTGTGATGGGGGAAATCCGGCCAATCATCGGGCACCGGAAAATCTTCAAACGCCAAGCGGAATTTCGAGGTGTCGATATGCAGGCTTTGATAGCAGGCCGATTTGCCATTGGGGTTTTTGTGATACCAATTGCCGCCAATATTGTCGGACATTTCAAACTGCTCATAGGCAATGCCGAAATCTTTCAGCCGCTTGGCGGTGGTAAAGCCGGAACATCCGGCCCCGACAATGCACACTTTCATATTGGCCGGTAGCGCGTCACTCATGTCAAACTCCCTGTTTGGCGAAAGCTTGGCACAAGGCGGCGGGTTAATCTAGAGGCGGGAAATGATGCTCTTTGTCGCTGTCGAGCCAAAGCGCATATTTGCCCATAATGCGGGTGAAGGGCGGCCAGTCGAGAAAGCGCATCAGCCAGCTTTGCACATGGGGCAAGTCCATTTCAGTGTCGAACCAAGCGGAGTCAGCAATGCGGAACTGGCGCACGAAAGGCAGCAGCGCGACATCGGTAAACCCGGCCCTGTCACCCGCCAGCCAGCCCTCTTCCAAGTGCGGCTCCAGTTTTTGCAGCATGGCATGGCACACGGCGCGATGGGTCGGCGCATCGGCATCTTCATAGCGGCCGGTATATTTATAGCGGTCGAGATGATGTTTGAAATCGCCGTCAAAGGCGTCAATCAGCCCTTCATCCTTATGCGCCAGCCATCCCTGCGGGTCGGCTTGCGCCAGCGCCCACGCCATCACATCGCGGCTCTCATCCAGCACCGTGCCATCGGGCAATTGCAGCACCGGCACAGTGCCCTTGGGCGAAAGCTCCAGCATATGGGGCGGCTTGTCGCGCAAGACAATCTCGCGCAAGCGCAGCTCAATCTCGGCGGCGGCCAGCGCCATGCGGGCGCGCATGGCATAGGGGCAACGGCGGAAACTGTAGAGCAGCGGTGGCATTATTTTTCCCCGATATGGGTTTCACCGCGTGCTGCCGCCAGCTTGATTTGCTTTTGCCGTTCACGAAAGCGCGTGCGGTCGGCCTCGCTGCGCGTGTCGATGCAATGCACGCAAGCGACGCCCGGCTCGTAAGAGTTCAGCAGTTTTTCTTCCGCCGATAGCGGCATGCGGCAGGCATGGCACATATCATAATCGCCCTCGGCCAGCCCGTGACGCACCGAGACACGCTCATCAAACACGAAGCAATCGCCGTCCCACTTGCTGTCGGCCTCATCGACGGTTTCGAGATATTTCAAAATGCCGCCTTCCAGATGGAAGATGTTTTCATAGTCCTGCCCGACCAGATAGGCGGTGGATTTTTCACAGCGAATGCCGCCGGTGCAAAACATGGCGATGTTTTTCGGCTTCTCCTCCAACTGCGCGAGATAATTATCGATCCATGCGGGAAAGGCGCGAAAGCTGTCGGTCTTCGGGTCGACCGCGCCGTCAAATGTGCCGATGGCGACCTCATAGGCATTGCGCGTATCGATAACCAGCGTGTCGGGGTCGTCGATCAGCGCGTTCCAATCTTGCGGCTTTACATAAGTGCCGACACTGCCCTGCGGGTCGATGTTCGGCTGGCCCATGGTGACGATTTCCTGCTTCAGCCGCACCTTCATGCGGTGAAAGGCGGGCTCGGCGGCAAAGCTGTATTTCGGCTGAATATCGGCGAGGCGCGGGTCTTTTTGAAAATGCTCCAGCAGCGCGGTGATGGCCTCTTGCGTGCCGCATACCGTGCCGTTAATACCCTCACGCGCCAGCAAAATCGTGCCCTTAATGGCGTGCTTTTTACAGACGGTGAGCAGCGGCGCGCGCAGCGCCTCATAATCGGGCAAAGCCACGAATTTATAGAAGGCTGAAACAACAATGGGCGTCGCTTCGGGCGGTGATGGAATGACTGAATTCATCCGCGCTTTTTAGCGGGTTTCGAATAAAAGGGCTAGTCACACCACGCTTGCCGCTTTTTGTCGGTCGCGGCTTTGGCCAATTTGACATAAACAGGATTTAGGCGCAAAGTCACACGCAGAAGCCCAAAAAGAAAAAGGGAGGGTTTCATGTTCACCACTATAAATTTGAATTCAGGAATGGCTTTGACCATCGATATTCCTGAGGGAACACTCGCCTGGACGAAAATCGGGCAAGTTGATTTTGTGCCGACTGATGGCCGTGAAGTTGAGTTTTTCGTTGTCTGGATTGTTGGTGGCGATTTTGAGAGTCTCTATGTAAATCAAACCACTGGGGAGATTTTCTATATTGGTGGCGGCTCAGATTACAAAACGGCTAAGGGATTGAAGAGCTTTCAGCTTGATTGCTCTTACTTCGTGCAATTCACCGATGGCAGCTATCAAGAAGAAGACATTTCCTTCACCGCACAAATTACCGAAGTCGATGAAACGCCGGTGTTGGATTTGAATAGTGGAGGGCCGTTCTCAGTCGAAATCCCTGAAGGAACGCCTGCTTTTACAAAAATTGCACAATTCGATTTTGTGCCAACGGATGGCCGCGAAGTGGAGTTTTTCACCGTCTGGATTGTCGGCGGTGCCTTTGAGAACTTTTTTATTGATGAATACACCGGAGAGCTTTTCTATATCGGCCCTGTTCTCGACTATGAAAACCCACCAGACCCAAAGGAGCTGAAATTCGAAATGAGCTTATACGTAGAATTCACGGATGGCACACATTTCGGAGAGAGCATAGATACATCCGATAAAATATCAGAAATTGATGAACCGACCACAACCGAACTCGTAGTTAAAGGCACACGCGGCGATGATGTTTTGGTCGGCAGCGCAAATGACGATGTTTTGCGCGGCAAGCGCGGCGACGACAAGCTGGATGGCGGCGCGGGAGATGACCTGCTGAAGGGCGGCAAAGGCCATGACACGCTGTTTGGCGGTGCCGGTGATGACCGCTTGGAAGGCGGTAAGGGCCGAGACACGCTGCTCGGCGGCATTGGGACGGATGTTTTGAAAGGCGGTAAAGGCCGCGACTTGTTTGTCGTCGATGTGACCGACAATCAAAGCCTCGACATGATTGTCGATTTTGAGCGCGGCAAAGACACCACCACCGTGCGCCACCATGAGGGCGTCGTATTTTGGCAGCGTTGGGACGATGATGTGCGCCTGAGCACAAGCAGCAACGACAAAGCGTTTTTGGTTCTGGAAGGCCAAGACGCGGTATTCGATGGCGACTTCACCGACAGCCAAATCAATCTGGTTGAGATTGTTTAGGTGTGTGATCCTGCCAACTGACCAACCCGACATCATCTAACCGCCTACCTCACAAGCCGGAAGCCCAATCATCAAAGCCTACGCTTTCGCGCTGTCGCGCTTCAGCCGTCTCGGCGGTTTGACTTCGCCAAGCACGCTTCGCTTGGGGAAGGCGGCCGGGGGTCGGTAAACCGACCGCGCCCTTTTACCCTAAAACCCCGCCGCCCAATCATCAAAACCTCTGGAGGCATCGGCGGCACCTTCGAGTGTGCCATCCTCGCCCACCAAAATCGCCTCGACGCGGCCAAGCTGCCATTTGAAATGCGGATAGGGGTAAAGCCTGTGGCCGCGCGCCGAAAGCCCGCGCCAATTCAATAGGCTCATCGTGCCTTTTTCCAGCATCACCACATCGGGCTGCCATTGGCTGTGGCTTTTGCGCGCGTGCACGGCTTCAGCCGCGCTCATATCAAAATCAATGATATTGCTGAGCACCTGAAACACGCTCGTGATGATGGTGGCGCCGCCCGGCGTGCCCAGCACGGCTTTCAGCTTGCCGTCTTTCGTCACAATGGTCGGCGTCATGGAAGACAGCATGCGCTTGCCCGGCGCAATGGCGTTTTTGCTGTCGCCCAACAGGCCGAATTGATTGGCATGGCCGGGCTTGATGGCGAAGTCGTCCATCTCATTATTGAGGAAAAAGCCCGCCCCCTTCACCACCACTTTCGCGCCATACATGCCGTTCAGCGTGGTGGTGATGGCGACCGCATTGCCGGCCGCATCGACAATGGAAAAATGTGTCGTCTCGGCGCTTTCCATCGCCGCCACATAGCCGGGCTTGACCTTTTCGCTGGGGGTTTTTTGGTCGGGCGAAATATCGGCATTACGGGCGGTGATGTAGGCGCGGCTGGTCAGCGCGTCCAAATCGACCGCGACGAAATCCATATCGCCCAAATGGGTGGCGCGGTCGGCATAGGCGCGGCGCTGCAATTCCGTCATCAGATGAATATGCGCGGCGGAATTATGCCCCAGCGCGGCAATGTCATAGGCCTCGGCCCCTTGCAAAAGCTGCGCCAGCGCGACACCGCCGGAACTGGGCGGCGGCATGGAGACAATCTCGTGCCCGCGATAGCTAAAGCGCACCGGCGCACGCCACAAAGGCGTATAGGCCGCCAAATCTTGATGGGTGATGAGGCCGCCGCCGCTTTGCATTTCATCAACCAATGCATCGGCCACCCGGCCCTCGTAAAATCCGGCACGGCCCTGCGCACCAATGGTTTGCAGCGTGCGCGCCAAAGCGGGGAATTTTATCCGCTCGCCTTCGCACCATTTGCCCCCCGTCTTCAGCACCGGCGGGGCGAAGCGGTTTTGCTCGGCAAAGTCTTTTTGAAAGCGGTTGAACTCGCGCGCCGCTTTTTCGGTCAGAATAAATCCGTCTTGCGCCAGATTGACAGACGGGCGAATGAGCGCATCCCACGGCTTGGAACCGAATTTCTCGTGCAGCGCGGCCATGCCGGCCACACTTCCCGGCACACCGACCGCGAGATGGCCTTTCAGGCTGAGGCCTTTAATCACCTCGCCCTTTTCATCGAGATACATATCGCGGCTG
>CATDDF010000015.1 GCA_949498175.1 Alphaproteobacteria bacterium
ACGGGTGACGGATATTTATGAAAATTGTGTCTGGCTCAACCCGCTGGGCGAACGCTATTGGGAACACACGGCCTCATTGCAAATCATCAAACAGCTGTTCAATGACCGCATGTATCCGCTGACCCTTGAGGGGCTGGACGGCGCGATGCGGGAGCTGAGTAGAGGGTAAAAGCGCCCGCTTTTGCGAAGCGAAAGCGCGGTGTGCCTTCCGCCAGCACAGCGACCAACGGAAGCGAAGTCGGCGATTACCTAAGCTCGTTTTGGGACGTGATATTTTTGGGTGTCCCCTCACTAGAATATGCTAACCTCTCCGCAGCAATCAGGTTGGACGCTTGATTGTCGGGGTTAATCACCCGAACCAAAGCGGCAAAGATGCCGTGCTCGGTTGCTTTCGAGAACGGCTTCGCCGCCACATCTCACCTTGAAAGCAAGTCTCGCACGGCATCGGTAAAAAGACCGCGTGTCTGATGTTAGGAATTAAGTAATTGTTTTTGCCGAAAATCGTTCACTTCGACCCTTGGTCGGGGTGGCGGCGAAATATAATAGCTTCGGCGAATACGTCGTAGCCGTTCTTTGGTTCGGTTGATTACACCCCGGCACCGGTTCTTACCGGTGCCGTTTTGTTTGAACAAGAAGAACGGAGACCGCCATGTCCGAAATCATCAATGCCTATAATAATAGCTGGCCGTTTGTGCAGATTTTCATGCTGCTCGCCATGCTGGGGCTGCTGGCCCTGCCCGTCTGGCTGACCCATCGCTGGCTGACGCTGCGTAAAAAACTGCCCGATAATGTGGTGCTTGCGCTCACGCAAGAGGGCGACCGCCTGACCCTGACCGTGAAGAAAGGTGCACCGATTACGCCCAATCAATTGACGGGGCTGCTGTCTGCACCGATTGAGGAACCTTTGAGTGAGGTAGATGAGGAAATGCGCTAGGCGCTTTTACCCTTACCGAAACTCTCCTTCATCACGTCGCGCACTTCATTGAGGGCTTGGGTTTGCTGCTGCACGCATTGTTCAATACGGCTGACCAGCATCACCACCACATTTATATCGGCCTCCAGCGACAACACCGAATTATTCACATTGGCGATGGTCTGGTTGAGATGCATAATGGCCGCGTTGATCGCCTCCACATCAATCGGCAATTGGTCGAATTTGGCCTGTTTTTGCTGCCATTCATTCATCGGCGCGCTCCTTTTTATTGTTGTTACTCATGATGTAGGCCGCCCCTGCCGCTTTGGCAAGGCAGCAATTGCCGCAGGCTGAAATCAGTGTATAAAAGACACAGTAATCGGGATAACGGCTTGGTTGCTGGGGCATGGGACGCCTCGCACAAAGCGGTGACAAGCCGCCCGTTCCGCGAAGCGGTTTTCGTATCAGTATCGTCATCGTCACACCCCGTTACTTCGGCCTTGGCCGGGGTGACGGCGAAATATAGTGCCTCGGCCCAATACGTCGTTGCCGACTTTGTGCGGTAGTTCCAACGCCCCGGCACTCGCCCTTGCGAGTGCCGGAAGTGGAAAGCGGTCAGATTATTTTTCGCTATTTACCGTGACATTGGTGGTGTTGCGCGTGGCACCGGCCGCCGCTTTACGCTCTTCAGCGCGCGCCGCGATAATTTGCTCATATTGCTGCAGCAAACAATCCTTATCGTCTTTCAAACCCAATTGCTTGCAGCGATATTTGGCCAAATCGGCCGGCGGCACCAATGTCGGGGCAACGGTTTCGGTAAAACTGTTTGGCGCACAGGCAACCACAAATCCCGCCAGCGCGGGGATGATCAACTTTTTCATGACGTTCCTCTTTATTATTTTAAGGAGGCACAAAAGCGCTGAATGCGCGTGCACGCCTCCTTAAGGTTCTCATCAGATGTAGCGTAGCTAATTCTAAAAAAAGGTGAAAGCCCGAAAGCTTCGCCATGCACCACGGCCACGCCTTCCGCTTCCAGCAGCGCTTTGGCGAAAGCCTCATCGCCGTCAATCGCCGTGCCATCCGGCGCGGTTTTGCCAATGCAACCGGCGCAGCTTGGATAGACGTAAAACGCGCCTTCCGGCGTGATGCAGTCAATGCCGTCAGCCTCGTTCAACATTTTCACCACCAAATCGCGGCGGCGTTTGAAATGCGTATTGTGCTCGGCAATAAAATTTTGCGGCCCGTTCAAAGCTTCCAGCGCCGCCCATTGGCTGATGCTGGTCGGATTGGAGGTCGATTGCGATTGAATTTTCGTCATCGCCTTGATGAGTTCCAGCGGCCCCGCGCAATAGCCAATGCGCCAACCCGTCATGCAATAGGCTTTCGACACGCCGTTCATGGTCAGCGTACGCTCATAAAGCTGCGGCTCAACTTGCGCCGGTGTGGCGAAAACGAAATTGTCATAGACCAAATGCTCATACATATCGTCGGTCAAAATCCACACATGCGGATGTTTGAGCAGCACATCGGTCAGCTTCTTCAGTTCTTCGGCAGAGTAAGCCGCGCCCGACGGGTTGGAGGGCGAGTTGAAAATAAACCATTTGGTTTTCGGGGTAATCGCCGCTTCCAATTCTTCCGGCTGCAATTTGAAACCGTTTTCGGCGCGCGTCTCTACCGCCACCGGCGTGCCGCCGGCCAAATTAACAATATCCGGATAGCTGACCCAATAGGGTGCCGGAATAACTACCTCATCGCCCGGGTTCAGCGTCGCCATCATCGCGTCATAAATCACCGGCTTGCCGCCCGGCGCGACAAACACCTGCGCCGGTTCATAATCAAGCTGATTGTCGCGTTTGAACTTGTCGCAAATTGCCTGCTTCAACTCATCTATGCCGGTCACGGCGGTATATTTGGTCTCGCCGCGTGCAATCGCATCTATCGCCGCTTGCTTGATGTTTTCAGGCGTATCGAAATCCGGCTCACCGGCGCCCAGCCCGATAACATCGCGTCCGGCGGCGCGCAATTGGCGCGCCATATCGGTCACCGCCATAGTGGCAGAGGGCTTTACCCGAGCGAGGCTCTCGGCGAGAAAGGACGACATTTCAAAACTCCTTGCTATGGCGGTCTAATGGGCGCAAACTACGCCTAAGAGATGGCAAAAACAAGAAGCAAAGGCTGCCTCCATGCCCAGGGGTTTCGACAATCTGTTGACGATTTTATTTGCCAGCACGGTGCTGGTCGGTTTGGTACTTTATCTGCGCCCCGAAGCCGTGCCCGTCGACCATGCACCGGCGCGCGCCGTTGCCATCGTGCATAAGGCACAAGCGATGATTGACGAAAGTGAATTGCTCGTCGCACTGCAGCAATTTGACCGCGAAGCCGATTTTAACAGCGGCGGCATTTACCTGTTTGTGCTCGATGCCGACGGACAAAATATTTATCACGCCGCCGATCGCACATTGGTCGGCTCTGACTTTGCCAAACTGGTTGACCTTGACGGGCGCCGCTTTGGCAAAAAGCTGATTACCGATACGGCGGCGGCGGGGGTTTGGCACAGTTATCGTACCCGCGCCGGTTGGCGCTTCACCTATGCGCGCAAAACCCGTAATGGACAAATCATCGCCGCCGGTTTCAGCGCACCAAACTGACAATCGCATTAACCGAAAATTTATCGGCCACAAAGCATAGTTCCGTCATTCGTTGATGGAGTTTGTGATGTTTGAGATTTCAACAGATTTGTTTATGGCTTTGTATTTTTTAGCGTCCACACGCTGATTGTGTGGGGCGTTGTGCTGGCCTGGCTTTGGTTCAATCGCATGGCCGAAAGATTGGCCGATAAGCGCCGCCGCCCCGATTTATCGCGCTAAAAGACGCAAGCCCCTGACAATTCTTGGGTCACTTGTTTTTTCGCGCTATATTGACCGCATGGAAGAACAAAAATCCTTAACGGGCCGTGGCGAGCTGGCACCGGTGCCTGAACCGGGGCTGAGTGAAGCGCAGCTTGTCGAATTTATCCCGCATCGCGCCAATCGGCCTGAAAAGACCGAGGGCGGGCGCGTCTTCAAAATGGTCTCGGAATTTGACCCGGCCGGCGACCAACCGCAAGCCATTGAAGAACTGATTGACGGCATTAAAGATGAGGAGCGCGATCAAGTGCTGCTCGGCGTAACCGGCAGCGGCAAGACCTTCACCATGGCGCAAGTCATTCAGCGTACCCAGCGCCCGGCCCTTGTGCTGGCCCCCAACAAAACACTGGCGGCGCAGCTTTACGGCGAGTTTAAGGGCTTCTTCCCTGAAAATGCGGTCGAGTATTTCGTCTCTTATTACGATTATTACCAGCCCGAAGCCTATGTGCCGCGCACCGACACTTACATCGAAAAAGAAAGCAATATTAACGAGCAGATTGACCGCATGCGCCATTCCGCGACGCGGGCGCTGTTGGAACGCGATGACGTAATTATCGTCGCTTCCGTGTCGTGCATTTACGGCATCGGCTCGGTGGAAAGCTATACCAGCATGACGTTGCAGCTTGAAAAAGGCATGGATATTGGCCGCACGCAATTGCTCGCCGATTTGGTGGCACTGCAATATCGGCGCAATGATATGGCTTTTGCGCGCGGCGATTTTCGCGTCCGCGGCGATACGATTGACGTGTTTCCGGCGCATTATGAAGACCGCGCTTGGCGGATTGAAATGTTCGGTGATGAGATTGACAGCCTGACCGAGTTCGACCCGCTGACCGGACAGAAATCGGGTGATTTGGAAAAAGTGCGGCTCTATGCCAATTCGCATTATGTGACGCCCGGCCCGACTTTGAAGCAGGCCATGGTCGGCATTCAAGATGAGTTGAAAACGCGACTGGAAGAATTTGAAGCGGCCGGTCGCTTACTGGAAGCGCAAAGGCTGGAACAGCGGACCAATTTCGATCTGGAAATGCTGGAGGCGACCGGCTCTTGCGCCGGAATTGAAAACTATTCGCGCTATTTGACGGGCCGCAAACCGGGCGAGCCGCCGCCCACATTGTTTGAATATTTGCCCGATAATGCACTGGTTTTCACGGATGAAAGCCATGTCACCATTCCGCAAATCGGCGGCATGTTTCGCGGTGACTTCCGGCGCAAATCGACATTGGCCGAATTTGGCTTCCGACTGCCGTCTTGCGTTGATAATCGGCCGATGAAATTTGAGGAATGGGATATTATGCGGCCGCAAACCGTGCATGTATCCGCCACGCCGGGCCCGTGGGAAATGGAGCGCACGGGCGGGGTTTTTGTCGAGCAAGTCATTCGCCCGACCGGCTTGATTGACCCGACTTGCGAAATTCGTCCGGCCACCACCCAAGTCGATGATCTCATCGCCGAATGCCATGAATTGGCCAAGAAAAGCCAGCGCGTTTTGGTGACCACGCTGACCAAGAAAATGGCCGAAGATTTGACCGAATATATGCATGAGCAAGGCTTGCGCGTGCGCTATATGCACTCAGATATCGACACGTTGGAGCGCATTGAAATCATCCGTGATTTGCGGCTCGGCGCGTTTGATATTTTGGTCGGCATTAATCTGTTGCGCGAAGGTTTGGATATTCCCGAATGCGCGTTGGTCGCCATTCTCGATGCCGATAAGGAAGGCTTTTTGCGTTCCGAAACGTCACTGGTGCAAACCATTGGCCGCGCCGCACGTAACGCTGAGGGTCGCGTATTGCTCTATGCCGACCAAATGACCGGTTCCTTGAAGCGTGCCATGACCGAAACCAATCGCCGCCGTGAAAAGCAAATGGCCCATAATGAAGCACACGGCATTACGCCAGAAACAGTAAAGAAAAACGTTGCTGACGTGCTGGAAGGCTTAGCCGAGCGCGATAATAAAGCCGCCCCCGGCCCCTATCGTATTCGTGAGGCGATGGACGAAAAACAAGCACCGCTTTTGGGTGGTAATTTGCGCGCCCATATTGAGGGGCTGGAGGCGGAGATGCGCGAAGCGGCAGCCGATTTGGAATTTGAGACGGCGGCGCGACTACGCGACGAAATTAAGCGCTTGCAGGAGACGGAATTGGCC
>CATDDF010000016.1 GCA_949498175.1 Alphaproteobacteria bacterium
CAAGCTGGGTGGACGTGAGGGTGTAATGGCTGACATCACCCGTTTGGCTGCGATTGCCGAAGCGCGCCCCGATGCACAGTTGATCGTTGACAGTAATGAGGGCTGGCAGATTGATGAATTGGCGCGCTATGCCGATCAGCTGGGGCGTTATGGCGTGATATTTTTCGAGCAACCCGTGCCGCAAGCGCAAGAAGCCGGTCTGGCCGATATTGACCTGCCCTTTTGTGCCGATGAAAGCGTGCATGATAGCGGTTCGCTGACAAATCTCTCGCGCGCCTATGATTGGGTCAATTTGAAGCTCGACAAGACGGGTGGTTTGACCGAAGCGCTGGCCTGCGCCCAAACAGCCAAGTCTGACGGCCGCAAAATCATGGTCGGCTGCATGGTCGCCACCTCGCTCTCCATGGCGCCGGCCATGGTGCTGGCACAGCATGCCGATTTGGTCGATTTGGACGGCCCGCTTTGGCTGGCTGAAGACCGCGATAATGGCCTGCGCTATGACGGGGCGACGATTTATCCGCCAAAAGCTGCACTTTGGGGGTGAGAGCATTGGTTCTTTAACTGCCCGCTCATATCTGCCAAATCAGCGCATGGATGGTGTGCTGATGGGGTCCAAAAAGCCCCGCATCAAGAGCCGCAATTTGTAATTGCGTATGTGGCTTAACGGTTCCCTTCGGGGCGTTAGGCCTTTTTTTATGAATTGCTGAAAAAATTCCTCCACTCCGCTCATTTGCCTGAGCCGGGGTGGCGGCGAAATAACGTCTCGGCGGAATACGTCGCGACCGTTTCTCTTGATGCGGTTTTTTTGCACCCCGGCACCTGCGAAAGCAGGTGTCGGTTTTGCTTTGATCGGTCGGGGCGGTGACAAAATAAAACAGACCGAAGCCGGGGCCGGTCGAATATGTCACGCCGTGGGTCTCTCGTGATCCTAACTCAGCACGATGAGACCGAAGGGGCAGCAGGCATGTTGACGCGCACCCCCTTGTTTCGCGGCGGTAGCACGCCCCGACTGACAAAGCAGTTGACTTGTAGAACCTCTCTAGTTAATAATGATTATTAATAGCAGAAAGAGAAATCGGCATGACACGAAATTTGGGAACTCAGCAAACGACCTTGCAACTCATGCGGGAAGCGCGTAACAATTGCGCCAAAGTGGTGGTGCTAGAACCGCGCGCGACAGCGCCAACCAAGCGCCGCAAAGCGGCACGCATTTTGCCGTTCACGAAATCGCGCTCAGGAGGCTGACCCCATTCGTTTTCTCATAGCATTTTTGCTTTTCATCACACCGGCTGCAGCGGCTGAATGCCCGGTGCCCTATTCCGAATTTGAGGCGAATGTTCCCCATGTCGACCTCATCGAATGTCCGAAAAACAAACCCGATAGCGAGCTTGGGTTTTGCCGCCTCGTCATGGATGGCGATGACGCTTATGTTTATGTCTTTCTCTATACGGATGACGATTCTTGTTTGAGCGATATTCGCCGCGCCCGCAAAGCCGATTATCTGATGGCACGATAGGCAGCAACAAAAGATGATTGATTGGCACAATCCGACTTATTTTGACCTTCCGGATTTGCGTATGGCGGTGTTTGAAGCCGGTGAAAGACGCGCCGATGTGCCGTCACTGGTGCTGTGCCACGGCTGGCCGGAACTGGCCTATAGCTGGCGCAAAGTGGTGCCGATATTGGTTGCGGCCGGACTGCATGTGATTGTGCCCGAGCAGCGTGGTTTCGGCATGACCGGCAAAGCACTGAACGATGCCGGCGATGAAAGCGGTGTGCCGCTTTATGACATGACGCATCTGACCGGCGATTTGGCCAATTTGCTGGACGCAATGGATATTGAGAAAGCGATTTTCACCGGCCATGATTGGGGCGGCTTTGTGATTTGGCAAATGCCGTTTTTCCACCCCACCCGCACGGCCGGATTGATTGGTGTCAACACACCTTATGTGCCGCGCCTCAGCGATGACCCGATTAAGCTGTTTCGCGCCGCCTTTGGTGATGATTTTTACATTGCCGCTTTTCAAGATTATGGCCGCGCCGAAGCGGTTTTTGATGCCGATCCGGCGCATCTTCTCCGCATGATGTATCGCAAAAGCGGTGGCTTGGAAGCGGCAGCCGAACTGCCGCGCGGCAGTTGGGAACGCATTGAATTGCTGAACATGCTGAAAGACCCTGAAGACACATGGCCCGGCGTGCCTTTATTCGACGACACTGATTTTCAATATTATGTCGATGGCTTCAAACGCGCCGGTTTTCGCGGCGGTATAAATTGGTATCGCAATTTCAGCCGTAATTGGCAGAATTCTGAGGGCATGGAACAGAAAATCAACCATCCGAGCTTGATGATTTGTGCCGCCGATGACCGCGTGCTGCCGCCCAGCATGGCCGAAGGCATGCCGAGCTATATTGATGATTTGGAGACCCATATTATCGAAGATTGCGGCCACTGGACGCAAAACGAGCAACCCGAGCAATTGGCCGAGCATATCAAGGATTGGGTGTTGCAGCG
This sequence comes from Alphaproteobacteria bacterium, assembly GCA_949498175.1. Lineage (GTDB taxonomy): Bacteria > Pseudomonadota > Alphaproteobacteria > RS24 > RS24 > UBA8337. Next base: position 2,513 of record CATDDF010000016.1, read on the forward strand.
TTTTGCCTGAAAAAACCCCCCGTAAGCCTTGAGACATGCGGCACAGCCACTTATAGTCGCGCCCAAGTTGAAAACACATTATCGGGGATAATATGAACCGTCCAGAAACCCGCATCGGTGATACCGGTGCCGTGCCCGTTGAGGCCATAAAGGGTGATGCGCCATTGCGCATTCTCCTCCCCAGCTATCGCTCTGATCCGCATACGGGCGGTCAGGGCATTTACATGCGTCTGATATCGAAAGCTTTGGTCGATTTGGGCCATCACGTCGATGTCATATCTGGCCCGCCCTATCCGATTTTGGACGCACGCGTCGGGCTCATTAAGCTGCCCTCTTTGGATATGTATGCGCGCGAAAACCCTATTACCTGCCTCAATCGCGAAATTCTTTCCAACAAGACCGATTTGTTTGAATGGTGGAGCCATAATTGGGGCGGTTTTCCCGAGCCTTATACATTCGGTGTCCGCATGGCTGACTATATGCGCGATAAGATTGACCAGTATGACATTATGCATGACAACCAGACTCTGTGTTACGGCATGTTGGATGTGCGCGATATGGGCCTGCCGGTGGTCGGCACCATCCATCACCCCATCACGATGGATAAGCGCATTGATATTGCCCATGCCAAATGGCCGCATATCAAGTTTTTGAAATGGCGCTGGTATAGTTTCCTCAATATGCAAATCAAAGTGGCGCGCCAGCTTGACCCGCTGATTGTCGTCTCCGACAGCACCAAGCGCGATGTTGAAAAAGATTTCGGTATTGCCGCCGAACGCATGACGCGCATTCACCATGGCATTGACCATGAACTTTTCACCCCGCAGCCGCATATTACCCGCAAAACCAATCGCCTGATGGTGACGGCGAGCGCTGATGTGCCGCTCAAGGGGCTGATTTATCTCATTCGCGCCTATCACAGCCTGCTGGTCGCGCATCCTGATTTGGAATTGCTGGTGGTCGGGCGTTTGCGCGAAGGGCAAACCATGGATGAATTGAACCGCTTGGGCATTCGTGACCGCGTTAAATTCGTTTCCGGCCTGAGCGGCGAAGATATTCGCGACCTTTACGCCGAAGCGACCATTGCGGTCTCACCTTCCGTTTATGAAGGTTTCGGCTTTCCGGCCGGTGAAGCTTTGTCATGCGGTGTGCCGCTGGTGGCGACCAATGGCGGCTCGCTGCCCGAAGTTGTTGGTGATGCCGGCATTATTGTGCCGCATTCCAACCCGCCCGCTTTGGCGGCGGCGATTGACGCATTGCTGAAAGATCCGGCGCGGCGCGAAAAAATGTCGGTGAAAGCGCGGCAGCATATTCTCGACAGTTTCAAATGGGAGCGCTGCGCCCGCGATGTGGTGGCCATGTATCGCCGCACATTGGCCGCGCATCACGGAATTTCGCTGTAAGACATGCAGACCATCAATCTCGACCGGCTGGACTTGCAAGACGGGCACGCGCTGCTCGATTTGGGCTGCGGGCATGGCCGCCATACCCATGCCGCTTATTTTCATAAACGCTGTCAGGCGGTCGGTCTCGACCTCGGTTTTGAAGACGTCAAAATCACCCGCGCCGGATTTGAGGCCAATCCCGATTTGCAGCCGCAAACCGGGGCAACGCGCCGCTTTGATTTGAGCGTTGGCGATGCGCTCAGCCTACCTTTCGCCAATGACCGTTTTGACCGGCTGATTTGCTCGGAAGTGCTGGAGCATATTCCCGATTATCAAGGCGCGCTGACCGAGATTTGGCGCGTCGTCAAACCGGGCGGCAAAATCGGCATTTCCGTGCCACATCGCTGGCCCGAGCAAATTTGCTGGCTGTTTTCGGAGGAATACCACAACACGCCGGGCGGCCATGTGCGGATTTTTCGTAGTGGCGACCTGCGCGCCGATTTCGAAGCGCTTGGCTTCACCTATCGCGGTAAGCATTTGAAGCACGGGCTGCACAGCCCCTATTGGTGGCTGCGCTGCGCGGTTGGCGTGAATAATGATAGAAACCTGCTGGTGCGCGGCTATAAGAAATTGCTGGAAGTCGAGATATTGCAAAACCCGCTGCCGCTGCGCGCCCTGTCGGCGCTGGCCGACCCGCTAATGGGTAAAAGCGTGGTCATGTATTTCGACAAGCCGTTAGAAGAAACCGCGCCGCAATGAGCATTTTGACCGACGGGTATTTTGACGGCGCGCGCGACACTATCCTGAGTGTCCAAAACAAAGACGGCTCCATTCCATGGTTTAAAAACGGTGTTATCGACCCGTGGAACCATCTTGAAGCGGCGATGGGGCTGAACCTTATCGGTGAGCGCGCGGCGGCCGAAGACGCCATTGCTTTTTTGCGCAACAGCCAAGCGCCGGACGGCTCTTGGTTCGGGCAATTGGGTAGCGCCGTGCCGATTGATGAGACCTTGCACCAATTCACCATGCGCGGGGTGAAAGACGGGCATAAGATACGCGACAGCAATTTCATCGCCTATATCGCCACCGCGATTTGGCATCATTATTGCCTGCATGGCGACACGGATTACGCCGCCGCCAATTGGCCGATGGTCAAAGCGGCGGTTGATTTCGTGGTCGCGCTGCAATCGCCCGAAGGCGATATTCGCTGGACCGCGCCCGACCCGCAAACGCCGGAAGATGACGCGCTGGTGACCGGCAATAGCTCGATTCACAAAAGCCTGATTTGCGCCGAAAAGCTGGCTGATGCGCTGGGCCATGATGGCGAAAACTGGACGGCGGCGCGGCTGAAATTGGCCGATGCGCTGGCCAACAAGCCGCAGCGTTTTGACCGCACATGGGAACCGAAGACGCGCTATTCGATGGATTGGTATTATCCGGTTTTGTCGGGCGCGCTGTCGCCCGAACAAAGCGAAGCGCGCCTCGCCGCGCGCTGGGATGATTTTGTGATCGACGGTTTCGGCTGTCGCTGTGTCGAAGATGAGCCCTGGGTGACGGTGGCGGAAACCGCCGAACTCATTATGGCGTTAAAGGCGCATGGCCGCGACGCGCAAGCCGAAGAGATGCTCGGCTGGTTGGCACAATTTCGCGATGACAACGGCGCTTATTGGATGGGCATGCAGGTGGAAGAGCGCGTGTTCTGGCCGGTCGAGCGCCCCGCCTGGACCTCCGGCGCGGTCATCCTCGCGCATGACGCAGTGCTTGGGCTTACCGGGGCGCGTGGGGTTTTAATCGGGTAAAAGCGCCCGCTTGTTGGGGGGGTTCGAGGCTTCGCTCAACCAATCTATTTTTTTTATTTATCTCGATTTTAAATTTTGAAATTAAAGGCGCCTAAGCACCCGCAAACTCTTCACCGCCGTCTCTTCTTCAAACAAGCCGCTATGCAGGGCGAGTTTGTAAATCTCATGCGGTGGGCGGCCGCCATCGGCGGGGTTCGGGAAGACATCATGAATGGCGAGAATGCCGCCCTGCATCACCCGCGCCCCCCAATTTTGCCAATCGGCCAAAGCGGCGGGCATGGAATGGCCGCCATCGATAAACACCAAAGCCGGTGCCGCCAGTGGCAGGCGCGCCACAATTTGTGAGGGCGCGAGCGCGGGCACAACCGTGTCTTCCAATCCGGCGGCGCGCATATTGGCGCGAAACTGCAAAAGCGAAGACATGCCGCCTTCGCCATCGTCCAAATCGGGGTCGAAATATTCTTCGCCGGGCTGGTTTTCTTCCGAGCCGCGATGATGGTCAATGGCCAGCAAAGTGCCGCCCGCCTTTTGGCACGCAGTGCCGAGAATAATCGTCGATTTGCCGCAATAAGAGCCGATTTCAACGTACAGCCCCTGCCCCGCCATTTCCGTCGCCGCGGCATAAAGCGCCGCGCCCTCCAACGGGTCGAGAAAGCCTTTGACGGCGTCAATATCGAAATCGAAATCGGGGGGAAGTTGCATTAGCGACCTATTTTGCGCTTCAGCGCACCGGAGCCGAAATCGCGCGGCTTCAAATCATAATCCAAATCAGCCGGACCGTGGTCGAGCTTGATATGGTCGATATTGTAACGTTCTGAGGCGACATCATACATTATGTCGAAATCCAGCACACAGGCCGGTGCTTCATAATAATTTTTGATGAAGCCGTGCTGAACCCGCATCAACTCATTTTCCGCATCGTAAATATCCGCCATCAGAAAAATCCAACTATCCTCATCGGCGTAAAAGACGCGCCGCGCCTGCTCCATGTTAAAGGCCGGCTTTTGGGTAATTTCCACCACCCAAACGCGGTGCAATTCATAGCGCAAATAGTCGGGATTGGGGTGCAGCGCCGTCATGAAATCATCGCGATCGACTTTCATCGATGACGCCTTATAGCCATTATAGGGCACGAAAATTTCTTTCTTGCCCAGCAACTTCCAGTCATAGCGGTCGGGCGCACCACTGAACAAAAACATATTATCGCTATTGCGCAGACCGTCGGCGGTCGATAACGGCCCGTCATATGTCACGGCGCTGGGCGGCGCGCGCATAATTTTGCGGGTGTTTGGATTAAAGCTCACGCCATTGCGCGGCAGAACACGCTGATTGATCGTGTTGATCATGGAAAATCCCGATCCGGCAAAGCGCGGCGGTGCACTCCAAATACCCATCCAGTTAAATTGATTATTGGCATGCTTCGGGTCGGGGCCCTGCGGGTCGGCATAATAATTATAACGCCAGTCTTCGCGAATGACTTTTGTGCGCGCGCCGTTTTTATAAACATTCGCCCCGCTGGTAATCGCGTGATAGCGATAGCCGTGCCAGTGGAAATTATGGTTCCAATATATTTCTACCGGCGTTTCAGGTATCGGAAACGGCACACCGATGCGCGCATCGGCCACGCCATTGCCGCCATCGGTCAGCTTGGCGCGGCGCGCATTTTTCTTCGTTTCATCATAGACAAATTGCGGCAAGGCGCATGAACGGCGCGACGGATAAACATCCATACGATAGCTGTCAGGGTAACGCGTGAGCAACGCTTTTTGACCGGCGCTCAAGCGGTTCTCATATTGCGCCATATTTTGCGCCGTAATGGTGAAAAGCGGCTTGTCGGCAGCAAACGGGTCAATATGGTCACCGCCCGCAACATATCCGGCAGGCGGCTTGGTGATGCCGCCCGCATAGGCCGGAATCATGCCATCGGCTGAGGCCGACGGATCGGCGCCGTTTTGCGTCAATTTACTGCCCAATAGCGCCGGGTCTGCCGCTTGAAGCGGTAAGACAAATGCCGCCGCCCATATAAATGTCGATACTGTAAGACATAGAGACTTGTGCATATGCCTGCTCCCCCAAGTTGCAAAAAGCTTAGCTTTGTTTCAATATCGTCTCAACTGTTTTGGGAGGCAGACATGTTTGACCTTATTATTCGCAACGCCAATTTGGTTGACGGCACGGGCGCGCCTGCGCGGCAAGCCGATATCGCCGTGAAGGACGGTAAAATCGCTGAAGTCGGGACGATTGACGCCAAAGCCAAGACTGAAATTGATGCCAAAGGTGATTTGGTGACACCCGGTTGGGTCGATATTCACACCCATTATGACGGGCAAGTGACATGGGACCCTTATCTCAGCCCGTCGGGCTGGAATGGCGTGACCACCGCCGTTATGGGCAATTGCGGAGTCGGTTTTGCACCGGCCAAAACAGACAAGCATGACTGGCTAATCAATCTGATGGAAGGAGTCGAGGATATTCCCGGCGCCGCATTGGCCGAAGGGATTGATTGGCAGTGGGAAACTTTCCCCGAATATCTTGATGCGCTGGATAAAATGCCGCGCGCGCTTGATGTCGCGACGCAAATCCCACACGGCGCAGTGCGCGCTTATGTTATGGGCCAGCGCGGAGCCGATAATGAAGCGGCAACACCGAAAGATATTGAGAAAATGGCCGATATTGTAGAGGACGGCATTAAAGCCGGTGCACTTGGCTTTTCGACCTCGCGCACCATGTTGCATTTGTCGAAAGACGGTGAACCTGTGCCGGGCACTTTTGCCAATAAGGACGAGCTTTTGGGCATTGCCGACGGCATGCAGCGCGGCGGTCATGGCGTGTTTGAAATGGCCTCCGACCTCAATCCGGCCGAAAAAGAGTTTGGTTGGATGGCCGAAATGTCGCAAAAAACCGGCCTTCCCGTGACCTATGCGCTGCTGCAAAATCCGCTGGACAAAGACAGCTGGCGCACGCTTTTGCAAATGACCGAGGACGCGGTGGCTGACGGTGCCAATATTAAGGCGCAAATCGCGCTGCGGGCCCCGGGTCTCATTCTCGGCTGGGAAAGCACGGTGCACCCTTTCTCGCTGCACACGGAATATCAACCCTATGCCGACATGGAGCCAAGCGCCCGTTTGGCCGAACTGAAGAAGCCGAAAGTGCGCGAAGCGATTATCAATGGCGCACCCTATTTCATGGAGACAGCCGACCATGATGGCGACGGCCTGCCGAGCGGCCAAGGCATTGGCGCGCTGATTACGCTCGGCTTCAATAATATGTTCCGCCTTATTCAAGACGGTGTGCCCAATTATGAACCGCGGCCTGAAGACAGCATTGCCGAAATTGCCAAGGCCGAAAGCAAGGCTGCGGCAGAAGTTGTTTATGATATGCTGATGGAAAATAATGGGCGCGGATATGTGTTCTTACCGCTGCTGAATTACGCCAATCAGAATTATGACCACATCCATGAAATGTTCCAATCGGAGAACACCGTATTGAGCCTGTCAGATGGCGGCGCGCATTGCGGTGTCATAACCGATGCCAGCTTCCCAACCTATTTGCTGAGCCATTGGGTGCGCGACCGCAGCCGTGGTGCGCGCTTTGGACTGGAAGAAGCGGTGAAAGCGCAAAGTGCTGACACAGCAGCGCTTTATGGCTTGCATGACCGTGGCATTATTGCCCCAGGCATGAAAGCCGATATGAATGTCATTGATTTTGACGCGCTGCAATTGGGTGAGCCGGAAATGGTCTATGACTTGCCGGCCGGTGGACGTCGCCTGATCCAGAAAATTGACGGTTATCGCTACACGATTGTCGATGGTGTGGTGACCTATCAAGACGGCGAGCCGACCGGAAAAATGCCCGGCAAGCTGGTGCGCGGGCCGCAAGGTGATGCCGATGCACAGCGCCTCGCCGCCGAATAAATTTATCTGTCTAATATGAAAGGGGCGTCCTGAGGGGCGCCCTTTTTCTATTTTTTACCGCGTTTGGCCTCGAGCTCGGCAATTACCTTTTTATGCTCATTCTCGTCAAAATTGAAAGTTGAAAACAAAATTGCGCCGATAATATAGGCAAAGAACGGCGCACCGGCGTAAAGCCCTTTAAAGGTCCATATGACCATCGCCGATTGCGCCGCATTGGGCACGAAACCGGCGATTGACAGCGCAAAGCCGGTAATCATCAGTGTTACCCCATAGGCCGATTTCGAGACAAAATACCACGCCGCGAAATAGGCGCCTTCTTTGCGCTCGCCGGTGCGATATTCGTCAAGATCGATAATATCGGATTTGATGGACGGGTTTATTGTGCCGCCGCATGAGCCGGCCGCACCGGCAATACCGGCCAAAACCAGCAAGCGTATTTCCATGCCCGGCTCCAACGTAATCATACAGCCAAAGGCAAAGGCCGTGGTCAACATGGAGCCGAGCCAAAGCCGCTTTTTGCCGAAGCGCTTGGCCAGTGGCATCCATAAAGGCGTCAGCGCGAAGGAGAAAACCATATAGGACAGAATGAAGAACGGTGCCATTTCCGGCGCGTTCATGACATATTGCGCCGTGTAAAGCGTTAAAATGGTGATCGCCGCGCCGCCCAGATTCTCAATGAAAATGACAATCAACAGCAGCCGCGCATGGCTGTTTTGCCAAATATCTTTGGCCGCTTCCCACGGCTTTTCAGGCGCTTTATCGGCAAATTCGGGCCGCTCGCGCAAGCCCCATACACAAACCAGCAAACAGCTGGCGGCGAAGAGACCGGCGAAAAGCGATTGGTCGGCATTGAGCGTGCGCACCGCGGTTTCGCTTTCGCCTTCGGCCAGAATAAGAAAATACATGGTGCCGAGCGCAGAAATATACCCGGCAATCCAACCGGCATGGCGCGCCGCAAAAATTTTCGTGCGCTCGTGATAATCATCGGTCAGCTCAGCGCCGAGCGACATATGCGGCACAATGAACATGGTCTGCGCCGAGAAAAAGCCGATAATGGCAACCGCCATCCACAGCGCCAACATGCCCGCGCTCAAACCCTCTGACGGGGCCGACAGCATCCAGAAAAACAACACGGTCGGCAATACGGCACCGAGTAGCCAAGGGCGCCGCCGCCCCATAGGGGTTTTGGTTTTGTCCGATAAATAGCCGACCAGCGGGTCTGATATCGCATCCCAAAAGCGCGACAGGCCGTAAATCGTGCCCATCAGTGCCGGTGCGATGAGCAACACATCGGTTGAAAATTTCATCGTATAAAGGGTGACAAGGCAAAACATATACCCCGCCCCGACCGGCGGCAGCGCGTAGCAAAATATTTCAAGCCAGCTTATGCGGCGTGCCGAGGGCACTGCCACATCGTCTGCATTTGTTACGCTCATTACTGCCTCCCACGCAAAACAGCACCATTAAACGATTGAAATGGCAAGCGGAAAGATATCGCCTAACGCGCGCATCTCAGCCTCGACAGGGCGCGACACGCCGCCTAGACTAAACCCCACGAGGGAGGGCGTCATATGTCGCAGTCAACCATGGGCGGAAACAACAAAGCCTTGCAACAAGGGCTGATTATTCTGGGGCTGATTTTGTTCGGCGGTTATTTGCTGTTTGAGCGCGGCCTGATGAGCGTGCTGCTGGAAGGCGATAAAAGCCGCCTGTCTTGGCTCATTTTGGCCATATGGATTGCCATGAGCGGGCGCTGGCTGCACTTGCTGCGCCGCATTGAAGATGCCGAGCGCACCATTGCCGAAGATGATATGGCGCGATGGCTCAATCATGGTTGGTTTGCCGCTGACAGTGTTTTGAAAATCGGCCTATTGGGCACAATTATCGGCTTTATCCTCATGCTCGCGCCAATTGGCGAACTGACCAGTTTTGATGCAGCCAGCCTGCAAAGCGCGCTGGCGGCCATGTCGGCCGGTATGGCGGTGGCGCTTTACACCACGCTGGCCGGTTTGATTGCCAATATTATTCTGCGCTTTCAGTTTCAAATGCTGGCCGATGCCATGCAAAAGCGCCTGACCGGCGAAGCGGGTGACGCATGAGAGGCGACAAACTCTTCGCCCCGCCGGAAGACCAGAACGCTTTTACCGATATTCTGTTCAACGCGCTTCTGGGTTTTGCCTTCATGTTTTCGGTCGCCTTTATTCTCATTCGGCCCGAAGTGACGGATGGCAAAATCAACCCCAAGGCCGAATTTCTTATCACCGCGCAATGGCCCGACGGCCATCAAGACGACATTGACCTGATTGTTGAAGACGGCGAAGGCAATCTCGTTTGGTTTGATGCGCGCGAGGCGGGTCTCATGCATCTCGACCGCGATGATAGGGGCTGGCTGGGCGACAGCATCACCGTGGCGGGCAAAAAGATTGAAAACCCGCTTAACCAAGAGACCGTTACCATTCGCGGCATTGCGGCAGGCGAATATGTCGTCAATCTCTTACATTATAAAGCCGAAACGGGGCGTCCCGTGCCGGTTAAGGTGAAGGTGGAAAAGCTGAACCCGCAAGTGAAAGTCATCTTTGCCGGCAGCAATGAATTGAGCGGCGCGGGTGACGAGCAAACCGCCGTGCGCTTCCGCCTCGATGCGACCGGCCAGGTATTGGAAATGGCGACGCGCGACAAGCTGCTTATCCGCGCCGAAGATTTTTCTGCCAAACAAGAGGCGGACAAATGAGTATTCCGCTTTTGCTCGGCGTGGCTTATGCGGCGTTGGCAGCGCTGCTGCTCTCGCTCAATCTCGAGACCAAATATCGCCGCGAAATCAAAATCGGCGCGATTGTCGCCGTTACCCTGCTTTATGTCGGCAGCTATCACGGGGCGCAAAACCTGCGCGGCTGGGCCATTGCCGATGCGCCGCCCAATCCGTTCAAGCTGCATTGGGCGGTAGTGGAAGAGCCCGATAAGGCGGCGGGAACCGAGGGCGCGATTTATATTTTGGCGCAAAAGCTGAACAGCCGAAACATCACGGTCGGCAAACCGCGACTTTATCAATTGCCGTTCTCGCCAGAGCTGGCCGAACAGGTGGATGAGGCGCTGAAAAAGAAAGAAGACGGGCGCGATTTGGAAGCGCGCCTCAGCTATAAGGCGGCAACGCCCGATGAGGTCGATAAGCTGCAACAGCGCGACGGCCAAAAAAGCCGCCCCAATGCGGCGGGCGAAGAAGAAAGCCTGAAAATGGAGTTTCGCGAGCTGAACGCGCCGGACTTGCCGCCTAAGTCGGCTCAATAAGTCCAACGCGTCATAGACTAATTCACCGCGGTCGGAGACTTCCCACAGCATTTCAAACGCGCTTTGAGGCCAAAATAAAATTAAGGGCGACCGGTGGTTAACCGATCGCCCTTCCATTTTCAACGTGAGGCGGCTCAGTCGAGTTGCAACATGCCGGTTTTTTCCGCGCCTTTTTTCTTGGCGGCTTCTTGCGCCTCATAATCTTGCCAGCTGCGCGCGATGATGAAGGTGTAAATATCTTCAACATCTTTCTCGCTCAAGCGGTCGGCAAAGCTCGACATGCCACGGTCAGCCAGCACGCCTTCCAGCACAATCTCTTTGAACATGCGGTGCGTTTGCTCGCTCATTTTGCGCAAATCGGGCACGGCGGAATGGCCGATAACGGCAATACCGTGACAGAATGTGCAGACCTCATGATAAAGCTCCATGCCATGGTCAATTGCCGCCTCGGCCATTTCGATGGCCGGCGGCTCAGGAATGTCGCGCGCCCAATGTTCGGGCTGCTCAATCGACCCGCCACCGTTTAGCTTAAAGACCAAAAGGCGGCCGAAATTGCCCCATTTATTGGAGGCCGGCATGGCCGTGCCATCGGTCAGGCCACCGGCGCCGCCGGAGCCGACCTGAATGGCAACATATTGCTCGCCGTCAATGGCATAGGTGATGGGCGGCGCAATGGTGGAGGTGTAGGTATTGACCTTCCACAATTCCTCGCCATTAACCGCATCATAGGCCACGAAATAGCCGTCGCCATTGCCCTGAAACACCAGCCCCGCCTCGGTGGACAGCGTGCCGCCATTCCAATGCTGCGAATGCTCACGCATCCAATGGGTTTTGCCGGTCAGCGGGTCAAAGGCGGTGATATAGCCCTTATTGGGCGGAAAGTCGGGATGCTCGGCCAGAAGCGGCAGCAAACGCCCGAACTCAATGCCGGTATTCCAGCCGCCTTCAATATATTTATAGCGGCCTGTGGCTTTGAAGTCGTGATCGACATCAAACACAAGCGGGCTTTCCATGGCCGGAATGTAAACCAGTCCGGTATTCGGGTTATAGCTCATGGACTGCCAATTATGGCCGCCCAGCGGGCCCGGCAAAATCCATTGCGACTTGTCGCTTTCAGAGAAATTGCGCGAGGCATTTTCCACCGGACGCCCGGTTTCCATATCAATATGGCTGGCCCAATTGACCGTCACATAAGGATTGGCGCGCAGCAATTCGCCGGTCTCGCGGTCCAACACATAGAAGAAACCGTTTTTCGGCGCTTGCATAATCACTTTGCGCATTTCGCCGTCAATTTCCATATCGGCCAGCATCATGTCTTGCACGGCCGTGTAGTCCCATGTATCACCCGGCGTGGTTTGATAGTGCCATTTCTTGGCGCCGGTATTCGGGTCCAGCGCAACAATCGATGACAAGAACAAATTATCGCCACCACCCGGTGAGCGGATGGAGCGCGTCCACGGGCTGCCATTGCCGACGCCGAGATAAACCGTGTCGGTATCGGGGTCATAGACAATGGAATTCCAAACCGTGCCGCCGCCGCCGATTTTCCACCACTCGCCACCTTTCCAGGTTTTCGCGGCTTCTTCCATTTCAGGATGCTCAAACGGCTTATTCGGGTCACCCGGCACGGTGTAGAAGCGCCAGTCTTGTTCGCCGGTTTTGGCGTCATAGGCGGTCACATAGCCGCGCACGCCATATTCGCCGCCGCCATTGCCAATAAACACGCGGCCATTGGCAACGCGCGGTGCACCGGTAATAGTGTAAGCGCGGGTGCGGTCGATAATCGTATTAACGCGCCAAATTTCTTCGCCGGTTTCGGCGTTGAGAGAAATCAAATAGCCGTCCAAGCTGGCCACATAAACCGCGCCGTCGTAAACCGCGACACCACGATTGACGACATCGCAGCACGCTTTGCGCGCCCAATCGCCCGGCACTTCCGGGTCATAAGACCACAGCTCTTCGCCGGTCTTGGCGTCAACCGCATAAACCACGCTCCACGAGCCGGTCATATACAAAATGCCGTCCACGACAATCGGCGAGGCTTCCAGCCCGCGCGTTGTGTACATGTCGACCGAGAAAGCCAGTTCCAAATCTTTAATCGTCTTCTTATTGACTTGGGTCAAAGGCGAGTGGCGTTGCTCGCCATAATCGCGGCCATAAGCCAGCCAATTGCCCGGCTCGCTATCCGCATTGATGATGCGCGCCGTATCAATTTGCCCGATGCTGGCACTGGCCGATGCGCCGCCTCGATTGATGGAGCCCGACGCGTCATCATCAGATTGACTGACGGTTGCTGCAAGCATGCCCAGAGCAAGCAGTCCGAGCGCAACAACATTAACGATTGTGCCTTGCTTTTGATTCAAAGTTGGATGTGCCATTTCAGCTTCCCTCCTACAAAATGACTGAATAAAGCTTAAGGAAAAAAACCCTAATTCGACAAGTGAAAAACGCTTCTATCGGCGGTTTGCCGCGCTGCGACATATTTGCCGAAAATTCGGCACAATTTGGTTTTTGCCGACAAAACCGCTAGACAAATAGCAGAGGATTTTGGTCATGAAAAAATTTATATTGTTTTGTTTTGTCAGCCTGTTGTTAGCGGCCCCCGCACACGCCGAAATAATGGCCATGCAACCAAATGTTAAACTCGGCATCGGTGAGCGTCCCGCTGTGATGTTTGTCATGCTGCACAATAAGGGGGCGGCGACCCGCCTTGTATCGGCCGCAAGCCCTGACTTTGAGCGCATCGAATTGCACACGCATAAAAAAAACCCCTATGGCATGATGCGCATGGTGCAAGTAGATGATTTTGCCCTGCCGGCCAATGGCATGTTGGCCCTCAAACCGGGCGGTCATCACCTCATGTTATTCGGTTTTAAAGGGAAAAAAGGCGGCGATGTCCGGATTGACCTGAACTTCGCCAATGGCGCAACGCTCACTGTCCGCGCGATGGCGTCACGGCGCGAAAAAGCGGGCCACGATAAAATGCATCATCACGGACATTAACCATCATCGTCAAAATGACCTGCTTTCAGCAGAGCTTTTTCACGTAAGACGGGATCGGTCAGCACAAATTCATAACGCTCGCGATAGTTTTTCGTGAAGCCGTCAAACAACGCCAAAGATAGAGCTTCGCGCGATTCAATCGGGCGGGAATCGCCGCTGAATTCATCGAGCAAAAGATAAGACGGATGCTGTAATTCTTCGAAATTGGCGGTCAGCAAATCGCCTGGCACGGCGACAAGGCCGGTCACGGAAACAGTTTCATCGCCGGTTACCGTGGCCATGACATTCACCGCGGTAGCGGTGGTTTGCGTCGCCGTTTCCACTGAAAGCTCCGGAATCCAGCCCAATAATTCGTGCAGATTGGCAGCAATGGCAATTGCTTCGGCATGGGTAACGCGGCGCACGGCCTCGCTGCGCGCTGTTTTCTGCCGCTCGACAAAGCGCGAGCGCTCCAAAATATCAGCCAAATCTTCCCTAAGGCCTTGTTTTAACTTTGAAATATCCACATCTCACCTCAAAACACCATGATTTTAGCCAAAAAACGCCAAAAAAGTGACTTTTTTTGAAATTATCCGAAGTTTTTACTTTCCGCGGCATTCTGACGCGCTATCTTACTTACGTTAAATCATGGGAGTACTAACATGAGTATTATTAAGCGTTGGAAAGTCGCTGCTGCAGCTTTGGCTTTCTCTGGTCTTCCGTCGCTGGCTTCAGCGGCAGATGCCAATCTTCAGCCCGACGATTTTGTCGGCATTTCTTTTTGGTTGATTTCAATGGCCCTTGTGGCATCAACCGTTTTCTTCTTTATCGAGCGTGACCGCGTTGACGCCAAATGGAAAACCTCTCTGACGGTTTCCGGCTTGGTGACATTGGTCGCCGCCGTGCACTATTTCTATATGCGCGATGTGTGGGTCTCAACAGGCGAAACACCGACCGTGTATCGCTATATTGACTGGCTCATTACAGTGCCGCTGCTGATGGTGGAATTCTTCCTCATTTTGTCGGCCATCACCGCCGTTCCGGCGCGTGTTTTCTGGAAACTGCTCATCGGCACGACGCTGATGCTGGTTTTCGGCTATCTCGGCGAAGCGGGTTACATGGATGTAACCGCCGGTTTCATTCTCGGAACCGCAGCTTGGGTATATGTGCTGTATGAAATCTTCAAAGGCGAAGCAGGCCAGCTGAATGCTGAAAATGCCAGCCCCGCCGTGCAGTCAGCATTTAACCTGATGCGTAATATTGTGACCTTCGGTTGGGCGATTTACCCGCTCGGCTATTTGATGGGTTACATGATGGGCAGCGTCGATGCAGACACGCTGAACATTATTTACAATCTGGCCGACGTGTTGAACAAGATCGCCTTTGGTCTGATCATCTGGCACGTTGCTGTCACGGAAAGTGAAGGCCAAAAGAAAAAATAATCTCTCATTAGATTGATTTTTCGAAGGGTCGGCGCACTGCGCCGGCCCTTTTTTATTGGCACTCAGCCGCCAAAGCCCTAAGGTGATGGCGGATGAGGGAGACTCTTATGACCAAACAATTGCTATCCAAATGGCACGCCTATATGGAAAACCCGACCGAAGATGCCCTGTCGGAGCTTTTGCATGATGATGTGACCTTCATCTCGCCAGTGGTTTTTACGCCGCAAAAAGGCAAGGATTTGGCTATGAAATATCTACTTTCCGCCGGCATTGTTTTCAGCGACACCAAATTCAAATATGTGCACGAAATTGAGTCCGGAAATCGCATGATTTTGGAATTTGAGGCGGAGATTGAAGGCAAATATGTCAATGGTGTCGATATAATCGATTTCAATGATGAAGGTCTGATTACCGAATTCAAAGTCATGGTGCGCCCCTTGCAAGCTGTCAATATGTTGTGGCAGCAAATGGGCGCACAATTGGAACAAGCCTCCGCCTGATTGTCGCCAATGGAGAGTCGGCGTGTCTGAACCGCTAGTTGAAGCCAAGCAGCTGAATGTGCGCCGACAAGGCGGCCTGGTGCTGGATAATGTATCGCTGACTTTGGGCGAGCGCGATTTCATCACCCTTATCGGCCCGAATGGAGCCGGTAAGTCAGTATTGCTGCGCCATTTATTGAAACTGGAAACACCCGATAGTGGTGCGGTGACCCACCGGCAGGGCTTACGCATCGGCTATTTGCCCGAGCGTTTTCAAATCGACCCGACTTTACCCATGCCGGTTAAGCGTTTTTTGGCTCTCAATAATAATCTGTCAGCGCCGCAAATCGAAGAACTGGCGGTCGAGACAAATTGCGACACGCTGCTGGACAATCCGTTGGTCGGTCTTTCCGGCGGTGAATTGCAACGCGTGCTCTTGGCGCGCGCTTTGAGCAATGACCCGCATGTGCTCATACTCGATGAACCGGCGCAAAATCTTGACGTGAGCGGTCAATTGCAATTTTACAAGCTGATCGATGCACTTTATGAACAGCGTCAATTATCGGTGCTGATGGTCAGCCATGATTTACATATGGTGATGGGTTCAACGCGCCAAGTCGTGTGTCTCTATCATCATATTTGCTGCTCCGGCGCCCCCGACAGCGTGGCACGCGACCCTGAATTCATTAAAATGTTCGGCAATGAAATGGCTCAAATGATGGCCGTTTACCAGCACAGCCACACGCATGACCATACACATGACCATGACCACTTCCATTTGCATGAGATAAAACCATGATGACACCAATGCTGATTACGGCACTCGCGCTGGCGCTTCTGGCAGGGCCTTTGGGCTGTTTCGTCGTTTGGCGGCGGATGGCTTATTTCGGCGACGGGCTGGCGCATTCCGCCCTGCTCGGCGTTGCGGTGGGCCTGGTTGCCGGCATGAGCAGTCACATCAGCATGATTTTCGTAGCCATTGTCTTCGCCTCATTGCTGCTCTGGCTTCGCGCACAGAGGCTTTTGGCGACCGATACTTTACTCGGCATATTGGCGCATGCAGCCTTATCGCTCGGTGTGATTGCTATGGCACTTCTCGGTTTTGAAGATGCCGAGCTGCATGATTATCTGCTCGGCAGTCTTGATAAAGTCACCGCCGACAGCCTTATCTATGTGGTACTGGGCTGCGGTTTGGCACTGGGGCTGCTGATTCGGCTCTGGCCCGGCCTGTTGTTGATGACTTCCAGCGAAGAACTGGCGCATGCCGAGGGCGTGCCTATTCGCGTTTATGAGTTTTTGCTGATGCTGATGCTCGGCATTGTCGTTGCCGCCGCCATTCAGATTGTCGGTATTTTGCTGATTACCTCGCTGCTCATCATTCCCGCCTCAACGGCGCGACTCATTGCCCGCACACCGGAAAGCATGGCCATTGGCGGCAGCCTTGTCGCCGCTTTATGCATGTTGGGCGGCTTGCCCTTTGCCAGCGCATTGGATGTGCCGCTGGGTCCGGCCATTGTCACACTGACCGTGGCCCTGTTTCTAATAGTCGTGAGCGCACGGCTGGCTGCAGAGCGGCTGAAGCTAATCAGTTAACCCAAATCGGCGACGAGTAAGCGCGTTCTTGAATGATTGTATCAACATCGGGGCGCGGCGGCACACCAGCCCGCAGCGCATCCCAAGTTGACCAACGACAGCTCGGATTTTCCAGCACGCGGACATAATAAAATGCCTGCTGTCCCTTTTTAAATTCGGGGTCTTGCCAAACCGTTTTCAATTCGCTGGCGTTTGTTTCAGCGCTGGCGCGGCATGTTGTAATATCCACTTTCGCGCCATTATCGGGACAGCGATGGCCGCGCCCCGGCTTTTTGCCACCGGCGCAGGCCACATCAAACACTTTTTCATCCGACGACCCGTCCGATTTCAACCAACCTTTGACAATTTGCACGCGCTGCAGACCGTAGGATTTTGCATCGCGCATTGCCCAGACGAGAAACTCCGGCGCGCGTCGACCTTTGACAATCAAATCGCCGCCCATAGACACGCCCTCTTTATATGCGCGCTTGACCATATCGGTGCGATTTTCAATATTGCGACTGAATTCAGCCGAAGCGAAAAAGCGCAATTTAATGCGCGGCCCCGTGGTGGCATAGGTTTCCTTACGGCGCATAGCGTCAAAAATATCGCCACGTGTATTGCCGTCAGCCCAGACTGCCGCCAGACCGGAGGCGCTCCATGTATGGAAATTATTGACATTATAGGCGCTACCGTCAGGGTTGGGTTCTTTCATCGGTACGGAGCCGCGTAATTGAGCATTTGCATCGACCAAGCCGACTTTTGACCAGTAATTATCTTCATCAAAAGCCCCTGCCCCGACATGCGTGTCAGACGCCCCGATCATACCGAAGCGATAGGGATTACCCCCGCCTTGTGCTGCCATTTCGAGGCCGCGGCGATAGGCTTGCCGCACATAAGAACCATCGGGCTGACTTTCGACCCATACGCCGATACGAAACGGCATGGTTTCAAAATCGGCAAACTCATCATTTGGCGAAAGCAACGGGTGCGTTTCGCTGTCGCCTTTCACTTGCGTCATTTCGACAATCGGCTCATTGCGCATACGGGTTTCGGCATAATCCATATCCATCGGGGTTCCGTCCCATTTTTTGGTCATGAACATCAAACCGTTGGAACCGTTGGAATTATGCGGCACGGCAATCGTGTCCATGCCATTTTCACGCAGGCCGTCCATCCATGCCCATAAATCTTCAGGGTTCGGCGACATTATGCGGCTGAACGGCAAGCTTGGTGCGCTACCGCCACGAAAAAACACATTGCGGTGTAGATTTTGGTTTTCCGGCCCGGAGGTATATTCATAGCCGATAAGAGCGGTGAATTTGCCCGGCTCATTATGGCGGTTGGCGGCTTCAATGATTTGCGCCCAAGCCGATTTCATAATGTTCTCATCGACCAAATCATCGGGCTCGTCACTTTTAGTGAGACGCGGGAACAATTGCTGAAAAGCGGCAAGACGCTCGGCTTGCGTATTGGCCTTGCGGATATTGAGAGAGAGCGGGTGCTTGGAAACCGCCAATTTCGGGTCATGCATGGCGGGCAGCATGCCGAGATAAATTGCATGGTCGGTAACTGACTGAAAATCCAGTGGCTCCGTCAAAGTCATGTCAAAACCGGCCGGATGTTTAATGGTCTCGCCTTTGGCATAGCGATAAGCATCATCTGGCGTGTTACGATTGCCGAAAACATAGCTGTCAAAAGACAAAAGTGTGTGCAAATGCGTTTCGCCGAACAAAACCTGTCGATTTTCCGGTTTATCGGCCGCATGCGCGGCTGCAAGTGGAAAAAAAATCGCGGCAAAAATCGCTGAAATCAGCGTATATTTCATGACACACCCCAAAGTTAGTGCCAGAGTAACGCTTTTTTAACCATCCACAAGCTAAAACTAATCGTATCAGGAACATATATTCGTTCTCCTCCCGACGAATATGTTCCCAACATGCCCTCGGCGCCCCTCCCGCGCCGAGGGCAAATTTTTAAATAGGTTTAATCAGCAAAGTGACATCAGATAATAGGTAATCTGTGCAGCGGTGAAATCACTGGCCGGCTGGTCTTCAATCGGGGCCAATTCCATCACATCAATGCCGATACAACGCCGCCCTTTAAGTGTGCTGGCAACCAAATCGAGTGCCTGATAATACCCCAAACCACCCGGCACGGGCGTTCCCGTCGCCGGCAAGACAGACGGGTCAAGGCCGTCTAGGTCAAAGGTGACGTATATATTCTCAGGAAAATCAACCGGCAGCGAGACGCTTGATATATTGCCGCGCACCAAATCACCGGCATCATAAGCAATCACACCATGTGCGCGCCGCGCCGCTTCTTCTTCCTCAGCCAAAGCGCGCACGCCCAGCGACACCATCGGCAAACCCTCTTGCGCCAACAAATGCATGACACTGGCATGGGAATGTTTATGCCCTTGATAAGCATTGCGAAAATCGGCATGCGCGTCGATATGCACCAACCCCAATGGCGCGTCCAGCGCGTCAACCGCGCCCATCACCGCGCCATAGCTGACCGAATGCTCACCGCCCAAAGTGACGGGAATATGACCGCGCCCGATAATCGCTGCCGTCAGGGCGCGCAAATCTGCCATCACCGCTTCAATATCTTGCCCGCAATCAATCGGCTCATGGGTGAAAATACCGTCGACACAAGGCACTTTGCCGTCGGTCAGACGTTCCAATTGATGGCTGGCGGCAATGATTGCGGCAGGTCCTTTGGCCGCGCCCGTGCCGAAAGATACTGTCGCTTCCAAGCCGCATGGCACGACTTCAAAGCGCGCCGTTTCCATGCAGTTTTCAGCCTCGCTTAATTCTTCACCGAGAAATTGCTTCTGCCTCACGACAATCGCCCTTCAAAATCTTCGTAATCAAACTCTTTGATGATACGCAGCGCGTCAGTCTCGCTGTTCCATATGGCCAGCGCTGGCAAATGCGCGCCGTTAAAAGTCGTGGTTTTGACCATTGTATAATGCGCCTGATCCAAAAACGCGATGCGCTGACCGCTTTTGGGCGCAGCGGCAAAATTATAATCGCCGATAATATCGCCCGACAGACAACTGGCACCACCCAAACGCACATTCACATCACCGTCCTCGCCCAGCAAGGCCGGTCGGTAAGGCGCTTCAATGACATCGGGCATATGGCAAGTCGGTGAAATATCGGTAATGCCGACCAAGCCTTGATTTTCGGTTACGTCGAGCACTTCGCCGACCAATATGGCCGCGTCAAAACCGATGGCTGTGCCCGGTTCAATATATAAATCGACGCCCAAATCGGCGCGCAATTCTTGCAGCAATTCAATCAATCCGCCGCGGTCATAATCATTGCGCGTTACCAAATGACCGCCCCCCAGATTGAGCCAGCGATACCCTCCTTTATGGGCTTCAAGAAACGGCCGCACGGCCTCAACCGTGCGCTTTAACGGTTCAAGCCCCTGCTCGCACAAATTATGCAAATGCATGCCGGTCAAACCGTCCGGTAGGGTTTCGATTTGCGATATCGGATATCCGAGCCGCGAGCCGCTGGCGCATGGGTCATAAAGCGCAATCTCCGCTTCTGAATGCTCAGGATTAATGCGCAAGGCAATATCGGCTTTGGCCGCCAAAGCGCGGTTGGAAAACCGCCCTATCTGCGCCGGGCTGTTAAACACAATATGGTCGGAAAGCGCGGCAATTTCGTCAAATTCGGAAGTCTTGAAAGCCGGTGCATAGGTCGCCAATTCGCCGCCAAAATGCTTGCGTGCTAGCTTGGCCTCCCACAGGCCGGAGGCAACCGTGCCGCTCAAATGCTCGCTGATAAGCGGTGCCAGCGACCACATGGCAAAGGCTTTGAGGGCCAGCAATATTTTCGTATCCGCCGTCGCTGACACGCCGCGCAAAATTTCGAGGTTTTGTCGCAGCCGCGCTTCATCGACGACAAAGCAAGGCGACGGCACGCGGCTCAAATCAAAATCGGCGAAACTGCCGGGGCCGGAAGATTGCGTTCTCAACATCAGTCAAACTCCGGCACTTCAGGCAAATCAATATGCTGCCATGGCAGGCCATGCGCGTTCAGCATGTCCATAAAGGGGTCAGGATCGAGTTGTTCGAGATTGAATACACCCGCTTGCATCCATGTGCCGTTGAGCATCAGCGCTGCGCCAATCATCGCCGGCACGCCGGTGGTGTAGCTGACGGCCTGGCTGCCGACCTCGGCGAAACACGCTTCATGGTCGCAAATATTATACAGATAGACGCTGCGTGCCTCGCCCTCATGCATGCCGCTGACAATATTACCGATGCAGGTTTTGCCCTTTGTGGTTTTGCCCAAATCACCGGGATTGGGCAGCACCGCTTTCAAAAATTGCAGCGGCACAATGTCTTGCCCCTGATAGCTGACCGGCTCAATAGATGTCATGCCGATATTTTGCAGCACGTCCAAATGGGTGAGATAGGCATCACCGAATGTCATCCAAAAGCGGGCGCGCTCAAGCTCGGGATAATGTTTCGACAGGCTCTCAAGCTCTTCATGATACATGAGATACATATTGCGTGTGCCGACTTCAGGGAAATCAAATGACTGTTTTTTCGACAAGGCCGGTGTTTCGACCCATTGGCCGTTCTCCCAATGGCGCGCCGGAGCCGTGACTTCGCGAATATTAATCTCAGGGTTGAAGTTGGTGGCAAAGGCTTGGCCGTGATCGCCGCCATTGCAATCGAGAATATCCAGCGTCCGCATATCGGACACTAAATGCTTTTGAATATAAGCGGTGAACACATTGGTGACGCCCGGGTCAAAGCCAGAGCCAAGCAGCGCCATCAAGCCTTTTTCAGCGAAGCGCTCTTGATAAGCCCATTGCCAGTGATATTCGAATTTGGCTTCGTCGCGCGGTTCATAATTGGCGGTATCGAGATAATGAACGCCGGTTTCAAGACAGGCATCCATAATTGCCAAATCCTGATAAGGCAGCGCCAGATTGACCACCAGCGCAGGCTGCACCTTGTCGATAAGCGCCACCGTCTCAGCCACATTATCGGCATCTAATTGCGCAATATTTATGGTTTTGCCGGTGCGCGAAGCAACCGCTTTTTGAATATCTTCACAAGGCCCCAAGCGTCGGCTGGCGAGGGTAATATCACTAAAAATATCAGACAGCATTGCCATTTTATGCACTGCCACCGAGCCGACACCGCCAGCTCCAATCACGAGAACAGTCGCCAAGTCACCCTCCGCGAAATCGTCAAAAAACAGGACCCGTGAGTCACCTCCAATGCCGCCATTTTGGTCGGCTGAGGGGGTGATTAGACACTTTTTTCAAAGCTGTAAAGCAAATTTATGCAGTGCGGGAATCGCGCAAAAATAGGGCATGGAAAAGCCTCGCCAAATGCCCAAATCCTGCTATGTCTATCTGCTGAAAAGTTGCGATGACGGGCCGGCAAAATCCTATGTCGGCTGGACCACGGATTTAGAAAAACGCCTCGCCGCACATAATGATGGCAGCGGCGCAAAGGCCACGCGGGGACGCAAATGGCAGCTTGTGTACAGCGAAGTTTTCAAAACCCGCGGCGCGGCCATGTCCCGGGAATATGAACTGAAAAATAACCGCCCCGAGCGCCAGCGCTTATTGGACGGCAATGAAGATTGACGAACAGGGGGGAACATGACCGGCTACACCAAAATGATGAATAACTTTCTTACCTCCGGCCCAAAAACGTATACTACCAATTTGCCTGAGACATGGAAACAGGGGCG
>CATDDF010000017.1 GCA_949498175.1 Alphaproteobacteria bacterium
AGCCAGGATCAAACTCTCAAGTTTGATTCTTGCAATCAGTTCACTACTAAACGTTCAAACCATATCATACGATATGATGCGTATTAACGAGTTCCCACTTCTCTATACCCAATCCGATAAATCGGCACAGGTATAGGAGTGGAAGAAACGTAAGACGTAACGTTCAGCAATCAAAATATGACTGCATGTCTTGTAGCCGATTGAGCTGTGACAAAAGCCACGAAAAATCGACACGCCAGGACACCGCCGTCCACGTTTCTCTTTCAATATCTACCATGTCAAACAACTGCCGCCGGATTGCTCCTTTGGCCCTCACTCGAAGCGAAAAACCCCGTGCCATAAAACCTTGCGGTTGCAATGGATGGAGAGTTCTAACCTCTGTGAGGATCAGTATTGATTCCATAAGAGCAGTGCTCAATCAAGCCTTATCCCGCTGAGCGGGAAACTCTTATGATCGGCGGGGTTACTGATGAACCTTCACCGAAACTGCAGCGTGTATAAGTGGGCAAACCCGCTCTGTCAAAGGCTTTTTTTGAAAAAAATGAAAAAAAGTGAAAATAACTTCCAATGCCGTCAATAGTGGCTCAAAACCGCCATTACCCACCATATGTTGTGGTGATGCCTCATTGCATTGGTTGCGGTTTTTACACAATTAATGATCTATTGACATAAATTGCCGACACAGCCCATTTTGCGGCCAATGGAAGAGCCACAAAACATAAGTGATGCTGGCGTGACAGCGCCCGACAACAGTGCCGTCAATGCTGCCCTTTTGTCGCAGCAAGCGCGACGTCGCCGCGCCCGTTTGCGCTTTTCCGTCGCCGTAATGGCGGCACTTATTCTAACCGGCTGGTTGGCCAGCCGCTTATTGCTACCCGATGTGCCGAAACCGGTCTTGAGCGCCAAACCGGCGCCCTCGCATCCGGCCATTGCCGCGCGCTGGGCCCGGCTCGCGCCAATGCAGCGCGATTATGAAAGCGATGAATTGATTGCCGGCGATAGTCTGGCCGCACTTTTGGCGCGCGCCGGCATTGACGGGGTTGAAGCCGATGCCGCACTTGATGCGTTACGCACCGAGTTTGACCCGCGCAAACTCAATATCGGGCAAAAAGTGCGTATTTTCAAAGAATGGCCAAGCGATGGCGTGGCCGATAGTAAAGCCAAGCGCTTCGCCGGCTTTGATTTTATTCCCGAACCGCGCCAAAGGCTGATGGTACGCCGCACCGGCCATTTATCCTTTGATGTGGTAAAGCAGGTCAGGCCGCTTTCGGAACGGTTTTTCTTCACCGACACGCTGATTTCCAGTTCGGTTTATGAGGCGGCGCGTGGCGGCGGCATGTCGCCCAATTTGGTGGTCGAGTTGATTCGCCTGTTTTCCTTTTCCATCGACTTTCAGCGCGATATGCGCGAGGGCGACCAATTGGAAGTGCTCTACACACGCCGTTTTGACGAAAACAATCAACTGGCCGAAGAGGGCGATATTATTTTCGCCGCCCTGACCAATCGTGGCAAACGTTATGCCTATTGGCGGCTCGCCCATGACGATGGCAGCCATGCCTATTATGATGAAAACGGGCGCAGCGTGCAGCGCCTTTTGATGAAAACACCGGTGGACGGGGCACGGCTGTCGTCGCGCTTCGGTATGCGGCGGCACCCGATACTGGGTTATACAAGGCTGCATCGCGGACTTGATTTTGCTGCCCCGCGCGGCACACCGATTTATGCCGCTGGTAGCGGCACGATTGTGGCGCTGGGACGCAATGGCGATTACGGCAAATATATTCGCATTCGCCACCGCAATGGTTATGAGACCGCCTACGCACATCTCAACGGCTATGCGCGGCGGCTGAAGAAAGGTGCACAAGTGAAACAAGGGCAAATCATCGGCTATGTCGGCGCCACCGGCCTCGCGACCGGCCCGCATTTGCATTATGAAGTGCTGCGACACAAAAAACCGGTCAATCCGCGCGATCTTGATGTGCCGCCGGAGCGCGCCCTTGATGCCACCGAGTTGGAAAAATTGCGCAATGCGCAAACCGCTATCGGAGCGCGCATTAATGCGCTGGCAACCAATGATAATCGCCTGCGCTCATTGCCACGACGTAATCTGAGCGCCGCGCAAAATCGCTGAATAAATATTTCAGAAAAAATATCGGCCTATTCGCCGGAATGAACCGCTTCGCCATCAGCGCTCTTGCCGCCATCCATTGAAACAGCTGCAGCAGCATCATCGCCGGATTCATCAGCTTCATCGCTTTTGGCTTTGCGCTTTTTGCCCAATGGGCCTCGGCGCCGCGATTTTGGCGCTTCTTTCTTTCCCTCACCATCGTCATTTTCGCGCACCAAAACCAAAGGCTCACCGCTTTTGTCATTTTCTTCGACACCATCCCCATTGGCGGCGCCATGGCCTTGTTCCGCTTGCGCTGTCTCTTCACTCGCGCCGTTTCCTACTTCCGCATTTTCATTATCGCCGGGTTGCGGCTGGAAGCTCTGCAGAATGCGGTAATAATGCTCAGCATGCTGTTGGTAGTTTTCCGCCATGACGCGGTCACCG
>CATDDF010000018.1 GCA_949498175.1 Alphaproteobacteria bacterium
CAACCAAGCGCAGCGGCCAAGCGACATCTTCGGCGTGAAAACTGTGCCCGACCACTGCCGCCGCGTCTTTGCGGACAAAGCGCCCGCGCTCCCAATCAAAACGCGGGAATTCGACATTTTTCATATCAATATTGCGCGGGTAAATTTTCGACAAATCTACTTTCGACAAATCAACATTGCGGGCACGTTCGGCAACTTTGTGGGCTGCCTTTTGAGCCGCTTTTTGCGCCTTTTGTGCTTGCTCGCGCACCATTACGCCGCTCCGCGCGGTTGCTTGAAGGTCACAAGCTCTTCCGCCGCTGTCGGATGCACGGCAATGGTGGCGTCAAATTGTGCTTTGGTCGCACCCATGGTGATGGCGACACCAAAGGCCTGTATCATCTCGCCGCTATCGGGCCCGACAATGTGCAGCCCCAGAATTTTATCATCAGCCTTATCGACAATCAGCTTCATCAGCGTCTTTTCAGAATTA
This sequence comes from Alphaproteobacteria bacterium, assembly GCA_949498175.1. Lineage (GTDB taxonomy): Bacteria > Pseudomonadota > Alphaproteobacteria > RS24 > RS24 > UBA8337. Next base: position 473 of record CATDDF010000018.1, read on the forward strand.
CCCGAAAGCGTGTTTTTCATCGGGCGAAAGCTGGCCGCATAAACATCAATGTCATGACCGGCTTCACGCGCCGCTTCCTCGCTCAGCCCCACCGTGCCGATAGAGGGTTGAGAGAAAACGGCTGTCGGAATAATTGAATGGTCAACCGTCATCGGATTGTCGTTAAACACGGTTTCGGCGAAGGCCGCGCCTTCACGAATGGCGACCGGCGTCAATTCGGCACGCGCCGTCACATCACCGACCGCATAAATATTGTCTATATTGGTCTTGGAATAAGCATCGACCTTAACCTCGCCTTTTGCCCCCAATTCGACACCGGCATTTTCCAGCCCCAACCCGTCCGTCATCGGCACGCGGCCCGTCGCATACATAACCAAACCGGTGTCTTGCGTGCTACCGTCTTGATAGGTCACCGAGTAGCCGCTTTCCGTTTTCGCAATGGAAGCGATATCTCTTTCGGTTTTGATGCTCACGCCCTTCGCCGCCATTTCAGTCGCTAAATGCTCGCGCACCTCATTGTCAAAGCCGCGCAAAATTTGTGGCCCGCGATAAACCAGCGTCGTGTCTACGCCAAGCCCATTAAAAATACCGGCAAACTCCACCGCAATATAACCGCCGCCAACGACGATGATGTCCTTCGGCAGCACCTCAATATGAAATGCTTCATTGGAAGAAATGGCGTGTTCAATGCCGTCAATTTGCGGCATGAAGGGCGTGCCGCCGACGGCCACCAAAATATATTTGGCGGTGATGTCGCGCCCGTCCAAGGTCACCGTATTCGCATCTTTCACAATGGCGCGCCCCTGCAGAATTTCCACCCCCGAAGCTTCAAGGTTTTTGATGTAAATGCCGTTCAGCCGGTCAATTTCGGCATCTTTGTTTTTCACCAATGTCGCCCAGTCAAATGTCGCATCGGCAACCGTCCAACCAAAGCCTGCCGCATCTTCAAATTCTTCAGCAAAGTGACTGGCGTAAACAAACAGTTTTTTCGGCACGCAGCCGCGAATAACGCATGTGCCGCCAACGCGATATTCCTCTGCCATCGCCACTTTTGCGCCATGGCTTGCACTCATGCGCCCCGCGCGCACCCCGCCGCTGCCCGCGCCGATAACAAAAAGATCGTAATCAAAGCTCATAAATTGCCAACTTCCTCAAGCCCGTCCGAACCGGCCAAAATCGCTGCCGTGGCATAGCCCAGAAACAGTCCATGCTCAACAACACCGGGCACATTCAGCAGCGCTTGCGCCAAAGCCTCAGCGTCACTTATCGCCCCCAAAGCGCAATCATAAATATAGTGGCCGCCATCGGTAATAAAAGGGGTATCACCGCCGCGCAGCTTCACAGCACCGCTATGGCCTGTCGCTTTTAACGCTTCGGCAATCGCCGCTGCCGTTGCGCCATGCGCGAACATATTGACCTCGACCGGTAAATCAAACGCGCCCAGAACCGCGACCTTTTTTGTGTCATCAGCAATGACAATCATTTTGTCCGAGGCCGCGGCAACGATTTTCTCGCGCAGCAAAGCCCCGCCGCCGCCCTTTATTAGGCGCAGCGCGTCGTCCAACTCATCGGCCCCATCTACCGTGATGTCGAGACGTTGCAATTCATCAAGCGGGGCCAATGTGATGTTGAGGCTTTCGGCCTGTTCGCGCGTCGTTTCAGAGGTCGGCACGCAAACAATATCGCTCAATCCGTCGGTCAGCTTCGCGCCCAATCCATCGACAAAAAAGCGCGCTGTGGAGCCTGTGCCAAGCCCCAACTTCATGCCGCTTTCGACAAATTCAAGCGCCCGCAAGGCGGCCTTTTGCTTCATCTGCTCAACCGGATTGTCGGGTTGCAAAATCCTGTCCTGCCAACTCATAGTCCGCGCTCCTCTCTTATGGTTTCCCAAGCTTCATTGATAGACGCCATGCGCGCCGTTGCAATATGCATCATTTCAGACGGCATACCGCGCGCTTGCAATTGGTCGGGGTGATTGTCACGCACCGCATTGAGCCAAGCTTGCTTTACCGTTGCGTCTTCTGCATGGCGACCGACACCCAGCACCGTATAAGGGTCCACCACACTGCCATCATGATGCGCCTGAATGCGCTTGAAATCACTTTCATTAATCTCGAAAATATCGGCAACGAGTTCGAGAAATTGTTTCTCTGCCGGATGCAAAACGCCATCGGCATAAGCAATGTAAAACAGCACATCGAGCACATCTTCCAGCACTTGCGGACTGTCGGCATAAATGTCTTTTACCTGCCGCGCATAGCTGTCAAAACCGGTGACATCTTCCTGCGCCAGTCGAAACACGCGCTCCATATTTTTGAGCTCGCTTTCGGGCACGCGCATCATATCTTGCACCGCCTGCACTTCAATCGGCGACACATCGCCATCGGCGCGGGTCATTTTGGCGGCCAGGGAAATCATCGCAATGGTGAAAATGACTTGGCGGTCGTTGACGCGGTCGAGCGCAAAGTGACCGGCCAGCCCGCCGACCAGCGCGCCGGGCACGCCGCCTATCGCATAGCCTGCCGCTATGCCTGCTATTTTGCCCCAGACTGACATGGGGGTGAGTGTAACGGATTCATTTACGGCGTGTATGACAAAATCGGCGACAGCCATTTCTCACAAATCTTCACATCCACGTCCTTGCGCTTGGCGTAATCGGCCACTTGGTCGCGATCAATTTTACCGACGCCAAAATAGCTGCTTTCAGGATGCGCGAAATATAAGCCAGACACGGCCGCGCCGGGCCACATGGCAAAGCTTTCGGTGAGGGAAATGCCCGCCGCTTTTTCGGCCTCAAGCAAGTCGAACAAAGTCGCCTTTTCCGTATGGTCAGGCTGCGCCGGATAGCCAGGTGCCGGACGAATGCCCTTATATTGCTCAGCAATCAGCGCATCATTATCGAGCGCCTCATCGCTCGCATAACCCCAAAACTCGGTGCGCACGCGCTGGTGCATACGCTCGGCAAAGGCTTCTGCCAAGCGGTCAGCCAATGCTTTCGACATAATGGACGAATAATCATCACCGGCTTCTTCAAAACGCTTGGCAACATCGTCTTCGCCATGACCGGTGGTGACGGCAAAGCCGCCAATATAATCAGCCCCTTCGGCGATAAAATCGGCCAGCGCATAATTGGCCCGTTTTTTGTCTTGCCCATTACTGCGCTGCATTTGCTGGCGCAATGTATGCAGCCGCGTGCGTTCCACGGTGCGCGTTTCATCGGTGAAAATGATTATATCATCGCCATCGCGTGCCGCCGGCCAGAAACCGATAACCGCTTTCGCCGTCAGCCATTTCTCGCCAATCATTTTATCCAGCATATCTTGCGCATCTTTGAACAGGCTGGTGGCAGCTTCGCCGACCACATCATCGGTCAAAATCGCCGGATAACGCCCGTGTAAATCCCAGCTTTGGAAGAAAGGCGTCCAATCAATATAGTCACGCAATTCGGCCAAATCGTAATCGTCAAAAATCTTTGTGCCGGTGAATTGCGGTTTAACCGGCTGATATTCTTCTTTGGGAACCCAAGCATTTTCGCGCGCTTCACCAATCGGCGTGCGCTTGTCTTCGGCACGGCCTCGCGCATGGGCTTCCGCCATCGCTTCATAGTCAGAGCGGATTTCCGCTTTGTATTCAGTGCTTTTTTCATCCGACAACAGATTGCTGGCGACACCAACGGCGCGGCTGGCATCGGTCACATAAACGGTTTGGCCTTGCGCATAATTCGGATTGATTTTTACCGCCGTATGCACTTTTGAGGTGGTCGCGCCGCCAATCAGCAATGGAATATCCAAGCCGCGCCGCTCCATTTCGGCGGCAACATGGCACATTTCATCAAGGCTTGGCGTTATCAGTCCGCTCAGACCGATAATATCGACCTGTTCTTCAACTGCCTTGTCGATAATATCATTGGCCGGCACCATGACGCCCATATCAATGACGTCGAAATTATTGCATTGCAGCACCACGCCGACGATATTTTTGCCGATATCGTGCACATCGCCCTTCACCGTCGCCATCAGCACCTTACCTTTCGACAGGCTGGTCGCGCCGGAGGCGGCTTTTTCCTCTTCCATAAAAGGCTCAAGATAGGCCACGGCGCGTTTCATCACGCGGGCCGACTTCACCACCTGCGGCAAGAACATTTTGCCGGCGCCGAATAAATCGCCGACACGGTTCATACCGTCCATGAGCGGCCCTTCAATCACGTGCAACGGGCGGTCGAACGACTGACGTGCCTCTTCCGTGTCTTCCTCGATAAAATCACCCAAACCATTAACCAGCGCATGCATCAACCGCGCGCCGACATCGCCCTCACGCCAGCTTAAATCGACTTCTTGTTGCGCGCCTTTTTGGCCGCGATATTGCTCGGCAATTTCCAGCAGGCGGTCCGTGCCGTCAGCGCGACGATTGAGCAGCACATCTTCAACGCCTTCTTTCAGCTTCGGCTCAATATCTTCATAAATCGCCAACTGGCCGGCATTGACAATGCCCATATCCATGCCGACGCCGATGGCGTGATAGAGAAAGGCCGAATGCATGGCCTCGCGCACCGGCTCATTGCCGCGGAAGGAGAATGAGATATTCGACACGCCGCCCGACACATGCGCGCCCGGCAATTCTTCGCGAATACGCTTGGTCGCCTCGATAAAATCAACGGCATAATTATCATGCTCTTCAATGCCTGTGGCGACGGCGAAAATATTCGGGTCGAAGATAATATCTTCGGGTGGGAAACCGACCTGCTCGGTCAAAATCTTGTAAGAGCGCCGGCAAATTTCAAATTTGCGGTCCGCCGTATCGGCCTGCCCGTCTTCGTCAAATGCCATGACAATCACCGCCGCGCCATAGCGCAAACAAGCGCGTGCTTGCTCCAAAAACGGCGCTTCACCTTCTTTCAAAGAGATGGAATTGACGACGGGCTTGCCCTGCACACATTTCAGACCGGCCTCTATAATTTCCCATTTCGAGCTGTCAATCATCACCGGCACTTTGGCGATATCCGGCTCGGTCGCCGCCAGATTGAGGAAACGCACCATTGCCGCTTCGCTATCCAGCATGCCTTCATCCATATTAATGTCGATGATTTGCGCGCCGTTTTCGACCTGCTGGCGCGCAATATCCAGCGCCGTATCGAAGTCACCTTCGGTAATCAGCTTACGGAATTTGGCCGAGCCGGTGACATTGGTGCGCTCGCCGACATTGATGAAAGGGATTTCATCGGTTTTGGTAAACGGCTCCAATCCCGACAGGCGCATATGCGGCACGGTTTGCGGAATCGGTCGCGGCGTGTTTTGCGTCGCCGCACTGGCCATGGCGCGGATATGGTCCGGCGTGGTGCCGCAGCAGCCACCCAAAATATTGATGAGTCCGTCAGCCGCAAATCCGCCGACAATCTCGGCCATTTCATCAGCCATTTGGTCATATTCGCCAAACTCATTGGGCAGGCCGGCATTTGGATAGATACAAATATTGGTATCGGCAATGCGCGAAAACTCGGCCACATAGGGACGCATTTCTTCCGCTCCCAGCGCACAGTTCAAACCGACAGCAAATGGCTTGGTATGGCGCAGCGAATTCCAAAACGCTTCGGTTGTTTGGCCTGACAAGGTGCGGCCCGATTTATCGGTAATCGTACCGGAAATCATCAGCGGCAGTGTGATGCCGGTTTCTTCAAACATGTCGAGCACGGCATGAACCGCCGCTTTGGCGTTCAGCGTATCAAAAATCGTTTCCACCAAAATAATGTCAGCGCCGCCATCAATCAGCCCCTTTGTAGCTTCGGCATAGGCTTCTCGCAATTCGTCATAAGTCACATTGCGCTTGCCGGGGTCATTGACATCAGGGGAAATGGAACAAGTGCGATTGGTCGGGCCGATGGCTCCGGCGACATAGCGCGGACGCGACGCATCAGCGGCTTCGACAATGTCGCAAGCCGCGCGCGCCAGTCGCGCACCCTCAAGATTCAACTCATAAGCCAAATGCTCCATATCATAATCGGCTTGTGCAATGGTCGTTGAAGAAAACGTATTTGTGCCGACAATATCGCTGCCCGATTCCAAATAAGCGATGTGAATATCGCGAATAATCTCGGGCTGGGTTATCGACAAAATGTCATTATTGCCGACGACATCCATATGATAATTGGCAAAGCGGTCACCGCGATAAGCCGCTTCATCCAGCTTGTGACGCTGAATCATCGTGCCCATAGCGCCGTCGAGCATCAGAATTCGGTCAGCCGTCAGCCTGTCCAATTCAGCAATACGTGTGTCGCGTGTCCAACTCATAATATCCCTCAATATGCAGCCGCGCCGAGTTTCAAAATACGGCACACGGCAAACGTCAAATCCGCCTGGTTGAGCGTGTAGAAATGTAAGTTCTCGAAACCTTCATCGATCAACTTACGGCATTGGTCAATCGCCACAGATGCAGCAATGTGCTTGCGCGTGTCGGCGTCTTCCTCAAGACCCTCATAGGCATCAGCCAACCATTGCGGCACGGACGCCCCGCATGCTTCTGCCATGCGCTTGGCGCCGGTGAAATTGGTTGTCGGCATAATGCCGGCGATCACCGGAATGGTAATGCCGGCCGCCGCTAGTTGATCGCGAAAACGAAGATGCGCCTCCGTATCAAAAACAAATTGCGTGATGGCGCGGCTGGCACCGGCATCTATCTTGGCCTTTAACAAATCAATATCGGCGTCCAATGACCCGCTTTCAGGGTGCTTTTCCGGATAGGCCGACACGGTGATGTCAAAACCGCCACGCTTGGCCAGTGCTGCCACCAAATCCACCGAACCATTATAGCCGTCAGTATGCGGCTGAAACGACCCCATATCGGGCATGTCGCCGCGCAGCGCCACAATATGCTTCACCCCGGCGGCGGCATAATCATCAACCACACTATCAACTTCCGCTCTGGAGGCAGCGACGCAGGTCAAATGCGCCGCCGGTTTCAAATCGGTTTCGTCGATAATGCGTTTGACGCATTGATGTGTGCGGTCGCGTGTCGAACCGCCCGCACCGTAAGTCACCGATACGAAATCAGGGCGCAAGGGCGCGAGGCGATCAATGGACTGCCAAAGCTTGTCACCGGCCGCTTCTGTTTTGGGCGGAAAAAATTCAAAACTGATAGAGGTCATTTCACGCGTGTCTTTCTGTTTTTTCGGCCTGCCACATGGCCACGGTCAAGGGGGTGTTTTGCGCGGTCAGCATATCGCCCGCAGCGGCAGTCAAACCGGCGGCGCGCAACATATTATTCATTTCTGCATCGGCAAAACCAAGACGACGATGGGCATGCTCATGGCGTAAATCTTCCATATCATGCGGCCCGAAATCGGCAATCAACACGCAACCGCCGGGCCGCGTGATACGCGCCGCTTCATTCACGGCGCGCTGCGGGTCGTCGAGAAAGTGAAGCACCTGATGCAAAATGACAATATCGGCAACATTGTCTTCCAATGGCACATTGGCGCAATCGCCCTGCCGCACCTGACAATTTTCCGCTTCCAATTCATCCAGCTTGGCGCGCGCAATGGTCAGCATATCGGGGCTGATATCGAAGCCGACAGCGCGCGTGGCGCGGGTGCCGAATATTTCCAGCATGCGGCCCGTGCCGGTGCCGAGATCGACCAACAGGTCAATGTCGCGAGAGCCAATTAATTCGTCCATGCGCTCTTCCACGGTTGTCTCAGGAATATGATGGGCGCGCAGACTGTCCCATTGCGCCGCATTGGCCGCGAAATAGGCCTGCGCGCGCGCCGCCCGCTCCGCCCGCACTTCTGCCAGCCGCTCGCGGTCGCGCTGCAATTCATGGTCGCCCTGTGGCAGGCTGGCAATTATCTCCGCCAGCAAGTCGCCCAGTTGAGCGCTTTCCTCGAGGCGGTAAAATACCCAACTGCCCTCAGGAAAGCGAACAATCAACCCGGCATCGGCCAACAGCTTCAAATGGCGCGAAATGCGCGGCTGGCTTTGCAGCAAGACTTGTGTCAATTCCGACACGGTCAATTCACCGAGCGCCAAAATCGCCAAAATGCGAAGACGGGTCGGCTCACCGGCGGCGCGCAAAGCTGAGAGTAAGTTTTCCATGCCGAAAATTATATAAAGATATCTTTATATGTCAAGCGCCAAGCCATTTGGCGATGTAAACGGCGCTTTGACAAGGCCGCGAATAAGCCTAAATTGTCGGCAAATCAGGGAATAAATCTATGTTTCGCCAAAAATTATTTATACTTGCCGTCGCGGTTGTGCTGTCCGGCTGTGCGGCACCGTCACAGCACAATGACCCGTTTGAACGGAGCAATCGCTTCATGTTCAAGGTCAATGTGCAGTTTGATAATTATATTTTGAAGCCGGTCGCCAAAGGCTATCTCTATGTGCCCTCGCCGGTGCGCCAATCGGTGCGAAACTTCCTCGACAATCTCGCCTCGCCGGTGACGCTCGCCAATGATATTTTCCAATTGCAAGGCCAGCGCGCCAGCACCACGGCACTGCGCCTCGGCATTAACTCCACAATCGGCATTTTCGGCCTGTTTGACCCGGCCAAGCGCTTGGGACTAGAAAAACATGATGAGGATTTCGGGCAAACCATGGCGGTTTGGGGACTGCCGGAAGGGCCTTACCTGTTCACGCCGATTTA
>CATDDF010000019.1 GCA_949498175.1 Alphaproteobacteria bacterium
GCAAAGCCCAAGCGAAAAAGAAAAATGTCATTGTTGGCAGTCGTATCGAGTTTGCCAATGGGCGCGACCCGATTGATATTGATTGGTGGCTGCGGCTTGAGAAAGACGGCAGCCTGACCCTGTTTGATGTGCGTGTGCTGGGAGTGTGGATGGCGCAAGAGCAACGCGATGCCTTTGCTTCGGTGTTAAAAAATAATAAAGGAGACATTAACGCGCTGCTTGAGCACCTGCGCAAACAAATCAAGGCCGACGCCGCCGAAGGCTAACGATCTGCCAACTTTCTGAGTTTTCAAAAATATTTACTTTTTTTATTGCAAACAATTCTCATTTGCACTATTTACTTGCGAATGATTATCACTATTAGGAGGAGGCCTTCATGGCTTTTAATTTTAAATCCACTTTATGCATAGCCGCTGCGACGGCGCTGGCAATCGTGCCAGCAAGCGCCCAAGACGCTTCGGTCGATGAAATTATCGTCACCAGCACTTACGAGAAACCGACCACCAGCGCACTAAAAATGCCAATCCCGCTGATTGATGTGCCTCAAAGCCTATCGATTATTGGGCAAGAGGAAATCAAACTGCGCGGCTATGGCGAACTAGGGGATCTTGTTCGATATACGCCAGGCATTAACACCTCTCAGGGTGAAGGCCACCGTGATGCGATTGTTTTCCGTGGCGTTCGCTCGACAGCTGACTTTTTTATCGATGGGGTCCGAGACGACGTACAGTACTATCGCCCGCTCTATAATCTAGAGCAGGTTGAAATTCTGCGCGGCCCCAACGCATTGCTGTTCGGTCGAGGCGGCACAGGCGGCGCGGTCAACCGCGTAACTAAAAAAGCTGTTATTGGCCAGGATTCAAGGAGTGCTGACCTCTCCATTGACACTTTCGGTGCTTATAATCTGGCTGCCGATGTGAACATGGCAACCAGCGATAATTCGGCTCTGCGCGTTAATGCTTTTGTTGAGACGCTGGAAAATGACCGCGATTTCTATGATGGCGACCGTTTTGGTATCAACCCGACCTATCGTCGTGCAATTGACGACCAAACCACTTTAGACTTGTCACTGGAGCTGATGGATCATGAGCGTTTTATCGACCGTGGTATTCCGACAGCTGACGAAACAACCGGTGCGCCGGTTGACGCGCTGCGCGACATTGTTTTCGGCAGCCCGACTGACAACACAACCACATTGGAAGCAACTATTTTGCGCGGCACATTGACCCGTCAATATTCCGATACAATGACCGGCGTATTTAATGTCCACTATGGCGATTATGAGAAAATGTATCAAAATCTGTATGCAGCCGATTACGATGCCGTCTTAGAAACTGTGACGCTCGACGGTTATCATGACCCGACCGAGCGGACGCACTTGGTGCTTAGCGGCCATGTGACCAATGAGTTTGCAGCAGGTGGCGTAAGTCACACACTGTTGGTCGGTGGTGAATATATCGACACTGAGTCAGAAAACCTTCGTTACAACTCGAAATGGTCAACTAAAGCAGTCGATAATGATCCTGATAAAGAAAAATTCGACCTTCCGACGACCGGAAATAGGCTTGATTTGAGGACAAACTCTGCTGACGCACCAACATCAGTGAATTTTAACGAGGATTTGGCGAATCAAACCGAGACAGAAATCACCGTAGCATCGCTTATAATCCAAGATCAGATTGCTATTAACGACAAGCTGCAAGTCTTGCTAGGCGCGCGGATGGACAATGTCGAAGTTACTGTGACAGATCTCAAAACCCCGGCTAAAACCGGCAGTAAAGATGATGATGAAGTGTCAACGCGTTTCGGCCTGATTTACAAGCCGCAAAGCAATGTGTCGCTTTATGCCAGCACCAGCGAAAGCTTTATTCCACGGTCTGGCGAGCAGTATAAGAAGCTCAATGCCAAGAAGGGTGACGACCAAAGCGTCGATTTTGACCCTGACGTGTTTGAAAACACCGAATTCGGCGTCAAGTGGGATGTCTCTGAGGCGCTCAATCTGACTGCAAGCTTCTTTGAGGCAGAACAAGATGCTGCTCAGCAAGATAGCTCAGGCGAAGGTGCCGAAGTTATTGGCTTGGAAGTTGACGGCTTCGAAATCGAGGTCAATGGCCAGATTTCAGACCGGACGACCATTTCTGCCGGCTATACATCGCTTGATGGCGAAATCGGAAGCACTGGCGCCACGCCGCGTGAACTGCCGGAAACCATGTATTCCCTGTTTGTTCGGCATCAGGCCAATGAGCGTCTGAATTATGGGATCGGCCTGACCTATCAGGACGAGTCACTTATCGGCAATGGATCGACCTCCTTCCTGCCGGATTACACTCGGATTGATGCGTCGCTGTCTTACCTCATGTCCAACGATATGACCCTGCGGGTGAATATCGAAAATCTGGCCGATGAGGAATATTACCCGCATTCACACAGCACCCATCAGGCGTCAGTCGGTGACCCGATGAATGCAAAAATTTCCTTGAGCCGTAAATTCTAAACTCCAGAATTACGACTTACGCAACGAACCCCGGTGCCTCTCCCTGCACCGGGGTTTTATTTATCTTGAAAATTGTTTGTATTTTATTCGTTTAGGCACTTCGGCATCTGCGCCCAGGCGGCGCTTTCTGTCTTCCTCATAATCGGCATAATTGCCTTCGAACCACTCGACATGGCTATCCCCTTCAAAGGCCAGAATATGGGTGGCAATGCGGTCGAGGAACCAGCGATCATGCGAAATAATAACTGCGCAACCAGCGAAGTCTTCCAAGCCCTCTTCCAGCGCCCGAAGGGTTTCAACATCCAAATCATTGGTCGGCTCATCGAGCAGCAGCAAATTGGAGCCAGATTTCAGCATTTTGGCGAGATGCACGCGATTACGCTCACCGCCTGACAGCAGGCCGACTTTTTTCTGCTGGTCACCGCCACGGAAGTTGAACGCGCTCACATACGCGCGCGAATTCATCTCGCGCTTGCCGAGCTCCAAAATATCCAGGCCGCCGGAAATCTCCTCCCAGACATTTTTGCTGTCATCGAGGCTGTCGCGACTTTGGTCGACATAGCCCATCACTGCCGTGTCACCGACACGCAGCGCGCCGTCATCGGGTTTTTCGGCCCCTGTTAACATTTTGAAAAGTGTTGTTTTACCCGCGCCGTTTGGCCCGATCACGCCGACAATGCCGCCGGGCGGTAATTTGAACGATAGATCATCGATCAGCAGCTTATCGCCAAAGCCTTTGCAGAGGTTTTCCGCCTCAAGCACAATGCCGCCCAGCCTAGGCCCCGACGGAATGGTTATTTGCGCCCGCCCGACCTCTTCGCGGCCCTGGCTTTCCAGCAATTCTTCATAAGCATTAATGCGCGCTTTTGACTTGGCCTGACGTGCCTTCGGAGACTGGCGTATCCACTCCAATTCGCGCGCCAAGGTGCGGCTCTTGGTGTCGTCTTCGCGCGCCTCTTGTTCCATGCGCTTTTGTTTTTGTTCCAGCCAGTTGGAATAATTGCCCTCATAGGGCAGCCCCTGCCCCCGATCCAATTCAAGTATCCAGCCGGTAATTTGGTCGAGGAAATAGCGGTCGTGGGTCACCAGAACAACAGTCCCGGCAAAATCGGCCAAATGGTGCTGCAACCAAGCGACCGTCTCGGCGTCGAGATGGTTGGTCGGCTCATCCAAAAGCAACAAATCCGGCTTCTCAAGCAGTAATTTGCACAGGGCCACACGGCGCTTTTCACCGCCTGATAAATGCTCCACAGAGCTGTCACCGGGTGGGCAGCGCAAGGCATCCATGGCCTGCTCGACCTGCGCGTCCAAATCCCATAGGTTTTGCGCGTCAATCTGGTCTTGCAGCGAGGCCATTTCTTCCGCCGTCCCGTCGGAATAATTCATCGCCAACTCGTTATAGCGCTCCAGCAGGGCTTGCTTTTCAGCCACCCCTTCCATGACGTTGCCGAACACATCTTTATCACCATTGAGCTGCGGTTCTTGCTCGAGATAGCCGACTTTCGCGCCTTCAGCCGCCCAAGCTTCGCCTTGATATTCCTTATCAATACCGGCCATGATTTTCAAAAGCGTCGATTTACCCGCACCATTGACGCCGACAATGCCAATCTTGGCACCCGGAAAAAAAGACAGTCGCACATCTTTCAAAACCTGCTTGCCACCGGCATAGGTTTTCGACAGGCGGTCCATTACATAAACATATTGATACGAAGCCATAGGCGTCCCCTTAATCTGCGACCTTTTTAGGCGCTTTTAGGTAAGGCTGGCAAGCAGCGCGTGTGCGTCCAAACGTTCGCGCAATTGCAAGCGCACATCGTGCCATTTGAAGTGCATGGAATTGGTGACAATCTCGTCATCATATTTTTTCAGCTCATGGACAATCGGTGCCAATTCTATGAGCGCTTTGGCGCTTTTGCGGAACGCGGCAATACCCTTATCCGGCGCGGCGCGCGCGGCCCAATCGATCAAATGGCTGCGCCCTTCAAATTCGCTCTGCGCGCCAAGCAATTCTTCTTGAGACAGCGCCTCATCTGGCAAACCGGCAATGCCATGCACAAATAGGTGCGTTGCCAAAGCGGCTCGGCGCTGCGCCGATAGTTCGGGCAGAATAGCAGCGGTGTAAACAACCAAATCATCGAGACAAACCAACACCAATCGCGTACGGGCGGGCTTGAGAACGGCAGTAAATTTTTTGTCGGTGAACAGGTTGAAATACTGCAATCCGGAGCGGGTGCGCAAATAGCCGTAAAGGGCAGTTTGTGCCACATAGCTGGCGCGTTGCAGGCAAAATTCTGCCAGGGCATCGGCATCGGTCAATGGCGAGGGGGTACGCCAAAACAAAAAGGATTTGCCTATGGCAGAGAAATAATCGCGGATTTTTCCCATTTTTTCTCTTACAGTCCTTAGTATATTTTTTAAGCCATGACATGAGCCGCACAATTTGGCAATACTTCAAGTCAAAGCGCCTTGGGGGTCTCACAAAATGGCCCTGAAGTAACGAAGCCGGGGAGGGTTTTATGGCATCATCACAAAACAAAGCGACGCATTGGCAGCGCACCCGCAATCTTACTTTTGTGACTCTAGCAATTTGGTTTTTCTTTTCCTTTTTTGTCCATTGGTTCGGTGCCGAGCTGAACACCGTCTCCTTTATGGGCTTTCCCCTCGGATTTTATATGGCCGCGCAAGGTTCGCCCATCGCTTTTGTCATTTTGCTGTTCTGGTCAACCCGTCGGCAAGAGGCGATTGACCAAGAATGCGGCGTCGCGGAATAGGAGGAAGTGATGGAAAAGGGTTTTATCAATAATCTTCCGCGCATTTACGGCCTCTATACGGGGGGCTTTTTGGGGTTCATTGCCCTAATGGCCGTTCTTGAGCAATTCGGCGTTCCGGCCGATGTGTTGGGCATTCTTTTCGTAACATTCACGATTGCCATTTATGCGGCCATAGGCTGGTTATCGCGCACCATGCAAGTTGACGCTTACTACGTCGCCGGACGCGAAGTGCCACCGCTTTATAACGGCATGGCTACGGCAGCCGATTGGATGTCGGGTGCCAGTTTTGTCGCTATGGCGGGCGGTATTTATTTCGGCGGTTATGGCTATCTCGCTTTCATCGTCGGCTGGACCGGCGGCTATGTGTTAGTCAATTCACTATTGGCCCCCTATCTGCGCAAATTTGGCTGCTACACTGTGCCCGACTTTATCGGTACGCGATATGGTGGCAATACGGCGCGGTTGCTCGCCGTCATTGTTTTGGTGGTTGCTAGCTTTACCTATGTGACCGCACAAATAAACGCGACCGGCACAATCGCCGCACGGGCTTTGCAAATCTCGTTTGAGGTTGGCGTATGGTTCGGTCTTCTGGGCATTTTACTGTGCTCCATGCTGGGCGGCATGCGCGCCGTGACATGGACACAAGTGGCGCAATATATTGTGCTCATCATCGCCTATCTGGTACCGGTTTTCTGGATGTCCAATGCACAAGATTTCGGACTAATACCGCAATTTTCCTATGGCGGTGCAGTAGAACGCATTGGTGAGCTGGAAGCCGCCGCCGGCGTCGGACAGTTAATGCCGAGCGAGTCTTTTGTCGGCCTCCGCGCCCTGACAACACCGCATGCCGCTGCCAGCGAAGGCGCCTTTGCCAGCTGGCAATTTGTTACTTTGGTGATGGTGTTGATGTGCGGCACTGCATCTCTGCCGCATATTCTCATGCGCTATTTTACAACACCGAGCGTGCGCGATGCGCGTCGCTCTGTGGTTTACTCGCTGTTCTTTATTTTCCTGCTATATTTCACTGCACCGGCTTTGGCGACATTCACAAAGCTGCAAATCATGGACCCCAATCTAGCGACCGGCATTATCGGCAAATCAATAGCGGATGTGCAATCGCTGGAATGGATTCAAAAATGGAGCAATGTCGGCTTCTTGGCCATTTCTGACAGTAACAGCAATGGCCTTTTGGAAATAAATGAGTTCTTCATGCGCGGCGATATTGTGGTGCTAGCAACGCCGGAAATCGCCGGTCTGCCTTATGTTATTTCCGGCTTGGTCGCCGCCGGCGGAATGGCTGCTGCCATGTCGACGGCTGACGGGCTGTTGCTTGCCATCGCCAATGCGCTGAGCCATGACCTTTATTACAAAATCATAGATCCGGAAGCCGACACGCGCACCCGCCTGATTGTGGCGCGCATATTGCTGCTTATTATCGGCGCGGGCGGCGCATTGGTCGCTTCCTTGCAATTGTCCAGCATTCTTGGGGCAGTGGCGTGGGCCTTCTCTTTCGCTTGTTCCGGCCTTTTCTTCCCGCTGGTTTTGGGGGTTTGGTGGAAACGCGCTAACCGTCAGGGCGCAATAGCAGGTATGGCCATCGGTTTTTTAGCCGGCTCTTACTACCTCTATCATGTGCGCTTTGCCGGCGGCACGCCGCTTTTGGGGCTTGACCATTTACGCTTCGGCATTGTCGGCATGGCAGCCAGCCTTGTTGCTATGGTCGGCGTTTCTCTGGCAACTGAAGAACCTGATGCAGAGACACAAGCTATGGTCGATGCCATCCGCATACCGGGCGGCGACACGGTCCTGGATCAGACCCATTAAAGCTGCGCGGCAAAACAGGGCGGAAAAATACATATGAGCGCAGCCTTTCCGATATGGGTTTTGGTGGTGGATTATGCGCTCGGCCTTGTGATGTGGACGCTGATTGGCCGCTCCGCAATGAACCTGTTCCAACCGGAAAATTCTGACTTCTTCTTCATGAAAGCCTTTGTTCGACTGACCAATCCGCTTTTGCACCTATGGAAACCGATTATCCCGCAATTTTTGCTCCCAGCTATGGTGCCGCTTTATGTGGCTTGGTTTTTCTATATGGCGCGCTTTTATGTGATGCCGTGGCTGATGGGCTATTCGGTTATGGGCATGTTGTCCTTCCCGCTCGAAGGAGAAATAGCAGCCCTCATTTACACGCTATTCAAATAAAAACGGCACCGCGTGAGCAATGCCGTTTCCATTGTGAATGTTTAGAACGCCTAAAAAATCACTAGCGCTTCGCGCACCATCATGGCGATCAAGACCAGCCAGCTAACCATGAAAATACCGAAACGCAGCAAGACAACATTGACGGTTGATTGCACCAGCGAATGGACAACGCGAAGGGCGACAAAGGCCCAAGCCAAATTGACCGCCCATGCATCAACATGACCGGCCACGGCAATGGTGATGGCGATGGCATAGAACAGCGTCGGCTGCTCGAACAAATGATTGTAATTATCGGCAATGCGCCGCACCTCTGATGGCAGCATTTGCATACCGGCCGGATGGCCCATTTGGTCATCAGGAATATCGGTATTACCGATGGCCGGGATACGCGTGGCATACATCCAAACCATCATCACCGCGGTCCACAAACCCAACGCCACAACAGGTTGTAAAATATTTGAAGCTTCCATTTCTCTTCCTCCCAAGAAAGTCGTGAATAGATGGCGCAAGCTTGCCGCGTTTTGCTACACTCTGACAAGTTTTTTACAGGCATTTTAGGAGGAAAAATGTCGGAGATTACAGTTTTTACCGCCAAAGCCATTCACACCATGGAGCCATCGCACCCGCAGGGCACGGCCATTGCGGTCAGAGACGGACAGATTTTGGAAGTCGGCACGCTAGACAGTCTAAAGCCTTGGCTTTCGTGCCATGACCATAAGATTGACAACAGCTTTGCCGATAAGGTCATCATGCCCGGCTTTATCGACCCGCATTTGCACCCTTCAATGGCAGCGGTGATTTTGCCGATGCAATTCATCACCGCTTTGGAATGGCATTTACCGTGGGAAAAAGTGCCGGCCACGAAAACCCATCACGCATATTTGGCGCGGCTGAAAGAACTGGCTGATACGGGCGAGAAAACCCCCTTCTTCACTTGGGGCTATCACCGCAATTGGCACGGCCTTGTGACCCGCAAAGAACTTGATGAAGCCTGTCCCGACCGACCGGTAATTATGTGGCATCGCTCGTTTCATGAAGTGATTATGAACAGCGCGGCGATTGAACATTTTGAGCTAAACACCAATGAGATTGGCGGGCATCCGCAAATCGACCTTGATAGCGGCGTGTTTTACGAAAACGGTCTGCGCATTGCGATTAACGCGCTCAACCCGATTATCATGTCGCCCGAAGTATTCGGCCTCGGCATGGAGCGGCTAAAGCAAGTGACGCATTTTGGCGGCCATACCACGGTCGGTGATATGGGCATTGGTATTTTCAATTTCGATTTGGAATGGGAAGCAGCGCAAATGGTGTTCACGCCCGAAACCACGCCGTTTCGCGTGCATTACACACCCAATGTGCTGGCACTGGCGCATGATGGTGATTTCAACCGCGTGCTGGCCGAGGTGAGGGAATATCCCATACTCAATACAGAAAATCTGTTTTTTACCGATCACGCCAAGCTGTTCACCGATGGCGCGTTTTTCTCACAGCTGATGATGGTCGGGGAACCCGGGTATCTCGACGGCCATGAAGGCGAATGGCTGATGGTGCCCGAGCGCTTTGAAGAGGCAGCGCGATTGTTTTGGCATGAAGGCTATAAAGTGCATGTGCATTGCACCGGCGATATGGGGCTGGAATTGGCGCTCGACACGCTGGAGAAATTGCAGGCCGAAAAGCCGCGCTTCAACCATCGCTGGACGATTGAGCATTTCGGTCTGTCAACGCCCGAGCAAGTGCGTCGTATGGCCGATTTGGGCGCGATTGCCTCAGTCAATGTCTATTATCTGCATGAATTGAGCGCGATTTATGCGCAAGACGGCATTGGCACGGAGCGGGCGCATAATATGGCGCGGCTCGGCACGCTGAAGCGCAACCATATCCCCTTCGCGCTGCACTCGGATTACACAATGGCCCCCGCCCTGCCGCTCAATTCCGCTTGGGTGGCGGC
>CATDDF010000020.1 GCA_949498175.1 Alphaproteobacteria bacterium
ATGCGCTGGCCGATGCCGACATTGAGAGCATTATGGTCAATTGCAATCCCGAAACCGTGTCGACCGATTACGACACATCCGACCGGCTGTATTTTGAGCCACTGACGCAAGAAGACGTGTTGGAAATTTTGGGTCGCGAACAAGAAAACGGCAGCTTGGCCGGCGTCATTGTGCAATTTGGCGGGCAAACCCCGCTCAAACTGTCGCAAGCGCTGGAAAAAGCCGGTATTCCCATTCTCGGCACGGACCCCGATGCCATTGATTTGGCCGAAGACCGCGACCGCTTCAAAGACCTGCTGGAACGGCTTGACCTGCGCCAACCCGATAACGGTATTGCCCGTTCAGCCGATGAAGCGCGCGCCATTGCTGCCGAGATCGGTTTTCCCGTGGTTATTCGACCGTCTTATGTATTGGGTGGGCGTGCTATGGAAATCGTCGATAATGACGCGCAACTAGAGCGCTATATGCTCGAAGCGGTTGTCGTATCGGGTGACAGCCCGGTGTTGATTGACGGCTATTTGCGCGATGCCACCGAGCTTGATGTCGATGTGTTGAGCGACGGTGATGAGGTGTTTGTCGCCGGTATTCTTGAGCATATTGAAGAGGCGGGCGTGCATTCGGGCGACAGCGCCTGCTCCATGCCACCGCATTCGCTCTCACAAGAGATAATCGAAGAATTGAGCCGACAAGCCACGGACATGGCCAAAGCGCTCAATGTCGTCGGGCTGATGAATGTGCAATTTGCCGTGCAAGGCGACACGATTTTCGTCATTGAGGTTAATCCGCGTGCCAGCCGCACCGTGCCCTTCGTCGCCAAAGTGCTGGGCCAGCCGATTGCGCGCATTGCGGCGCGTCTGATGGCGGGTGCGCCGTTATCTGAGTTTGGCTTGAAAGCGCAAAGCTATGACCATATTGCGGTTAAGGAAAGCGTGTTTCCTTTTGCCCGTTTCCCGGGCGTTGATACCGTATTGGGCCCGGAAATGCGCTCGACCGGCGAAGTGATGGGCTTGGATTTGGATTTTGCGACGGCCTTTGCCAAAAGCCAGCTTGGCGGCAGCACGATTTTGCCCGATAGCGGCACTGCTTTCATCTCCGTGCGCGAAAGCGATAAGCAACGCGCCATTGTGCCGGCCAAAAGGCTGGAAGAGCTGGGCTTCACCCTGATTGCCACCGGCGGCACGGCCGCATTTCTGGCGCAAAACGGCGTGCAGGTAGAACCTATCAATAAAGTGGCTGAAGGCCGTCCGCATATTGTCGATGCCATTAAAAACGGCGACGTGCAGCTCGTGGTCAATACGACAGAAGGTGAAAAATCATTGGCCGACAGTAAATCCATTCGCCGCACCACGCTGGAAATGAAAGTGCCTTATTACACCACTTTAGCAGGTGCCGAAGCGGCGGTGGCAGCGATTGCCGCGCTTGGTGTGGAGGAATTGACCGTGACCAGCCTGCAGGATTATGCAGCGCGGCTGTAAAAAGCATTATCGACGAGCAAAAAACTTGCCAATTTCGTCAGTTTTGTGAAAACTGAAACTCTGCTCACTTCTGAGCGCGGAGGATTGCATGGAAACCGTGCCTATGACATCCGGCGGCTATGATGCGCTGGACACTGAATTAAAGCGTCTGAAAGGGCCTGAGCGGCAACGCATCATCAAGGCTATTTCAGAAGCGCGCGCGCATGGTGATTTGTCGGAAAATGCCGAATATCATGCCGCCAAAGAACAGCAGAGCCATAATGAAGGCCGCATTATGGAGCTGGAAGACATGATCAATCGCGCCGATGTGATTGATGTGGCCAGCCTGAGCGGTAAAGACGTGAAATTCGGCGCCACGGTGAAACTGGTTGATGAAGACACGGATGCCGAAGTGACCTATCAAATCGTCGGTGATTTTGAGGCCAACCTTGAGCAAGGCAAAATTTCCATTTCGTCGCCCATCGCCCGCGCCCTTATCGGCAAAAGCGTCGGCGACAGTGTTGAAGTCAACACGCCGGGCGGCGGTAAATCATACGAAATATTGGGCGTGAAGTTTAAGTAGCTTCACCAATCGACTCTCCCGCGATGGGAAGTGCGGTGCGGCCTTTCGAGCGGCGAATGGTCAGCGAGGTTCGGACATTGGCGACATTGGGTGCCGGCGTCAGTTTTTTGGTGAGAAACTCCTGAAAGCTCTCCAAATCGGGCGCGATACATTTCAAAATAAAATCAATCTCGCCGTTCAGCATGTGGCATTCCAACACTTCCGGCCAATCGGCGACGCGCTTTTCAAAGGCTTGCAGGTCATTTTCGGCTTGGCTTTCCAGCCCGACCATGGCGAAGACGGTAACGCCCAGCCCCAGCATCTGGGCATCCAACTCGGCAAAATAACCGGTAATGAAACCGGCCTTTTCCAGCGCGCGCACGCGACGCAAGCATGGCGGCGCTGAAATACCGGCTTGGCGCGCCAATTCGACATTGGTCACGCGCCCATCGGTCTGCAAAATATGCAAAATTTTGAGGTCGATATCGTCAAGACGCGGCTTTTTCATGGCGCAAACACCGTTTTTGCTTTCTGAAACCCGATTAGCAGGTAATAATAATACTCGTTTTTGAAATAAATGAAACAGGACACGGCACATTTGATTAAGATTTGGGGCATAACCGGGGGACGGCGCGGCAATGATGTGCTGGTGGAAGGCGTTGCCGCGGCGCTGAACGGTCACTTACGCCTTATCCATACCGATTTATCGCCCCCCTATAAATGGCTCGCACCTTATCGTTTGGCTGAGGGCGCGGCTGCGCGTGACGACCAAATTGCACCGCCATACCCCGATATGGTGATTGCCAGTGGCCGCCAAGCCGTGCCGCATGCGCGTTTTATCAAGCGTGCTTCGGGCGGGGCGGTGTTTACCGTGTTTCTACAAGACCCGATTGTCAGTCCACGCCATTTTGATTTTGTCTGGGCGCCGACGCATGACCGATGCGCCGGTGCGATGCACACGCTTTTATCGCCACATGGCATGACACAAGACCTGCTGCACACCGCCGCCGACAAAATGAAGGCGCGGCTGTTACCCGGCACGGTGCGCGGCACAAAAATCGCCGTGCTGATTGGTGGGCCGAACAGCGTCTATCCGTTCGGTGCTGATGAAATGCAAAACCTGACTGATGGTCTGGCGGCGCTCGCCGCAGAGGGGCATTATTTGATGATTACCCTGTCGCGCCGCTCACCCGATGCTTATGCCGAAAAGCTGCGTGCGGCT
This sequence comes from Alphaproteobacteria bacterium, assembly GCA_949498175.1. Lineage (GTDB taxonomy): Bacteria > Pseudomonadota > Alphaproteobacteria > RS24 > RS24 > UBA8337. The sequence continues at coordinate 3,239 of CATDDF010000020.1, forward strand.
CTGCCCGATGGCAGCTATTTCCTCTGGGATAATGCGGGCGACAACCCCTATCACGCCATGCTGGGGTTGGCCGAGCAGATTATCGTCACCGCCGATTCCGTCAATATGGTCGGTGAGGCATGCCTGCCCGGCGTGCCGGTGCAAGTATTTCAACTGCGCGATGGCTCGGCCAAGTTTAATCGTTTTCATGATGCGTTGATGGACGCTGACATCACCCGCCCGTTTGACGGCGCGTTGGAAAGCTGGCCGACGCAATCGCATAATCCGACACAAGAAATTGCCGACGCCATTAAAACCGCTTATGCGGCGCATAAAACATCTGAATAAGATGCGCCTGTGGCAAGCTGGCCTCTTGGGATTTGCGGAATCATTCTTACATTAGAGGTAGTTTTTTCGGGGAGTGCTATGAGCGACGCCAAACACGCGAAAATGTTGATTATCGGTTCCGGCCCTGCGGGCTATACCGCCGCCATTTATGCCGCCCGCGCCATGTTGGCGCCGGTGCTGGTGCGCGGCATTCAACCGGGCGGTCAATTGACCATTACCACCGATGTCGAAAACTATCCAGGCTTTGCCGAAGCCGTGCAAGGGCCCTGGCTGATGGAACAAATGGAAGCGCAAGCCGCCAATGTCGGCACGGAAATTGTCTCCGACATCATCACCGAGGTGGATTTGAGCGTGCGCCCCTTCACCGCCAAGGGCGATAGCGGCCAAACTTTCACCGCCGACACGGTGGTGATTGCCACGGGCGCGCAAGCCAAATGGCTGGGCTTGCCGTCGGAAGACAAGTTTCAAGGCTTTGGCGTGTCGGCCTGCGCCACATGCGACGGGTTTTTCTATCGCAATAAAAAAGTGCTGGTTGTCGGCGGCGGCAATACCGCCGTGGAAGAGGCTTTGTTCCTGACCAATTTTGCCAGCGAAGTAACGCTGGTGCATCGGCGCGACGCGCTGCGCTGCGAGAAGATTCTTGAGCAGCGTTTGCTGGCGCATGAGAAAATCAATGTGCTGTGGGACAGCGCGATTGATGAAATTCTCGGTGATGAAAGCCCGCTGGGCGTCACCGGCGCGCGCATTAAAAACACCAATACTGGCGACACGCATGAGGTGGAAGCCGACGGCGTGTTTATCGCCATTGGCCACGCGCCCTCAACCGAACTATTTACCGAGCAGCTGGAGACCAAGCAGGGCGGCTATCTCATCACGGCAGATAATTCCACCGCCACTTCCATTGCGGGCGTTTATGCCGCCGGTGACGTGACCGATGATATTTACCGCCAAGCGGTCACTGCGGCCGGCATGGGCTGCATGGCAGCACTGGAAGCGGAAAAATATCTCGCTGAAATGGAAGCCGAGAAGCAAGCGGCGGAGTAGGACGTCCCCCCTCACTCCCCTCGCTCATTCACCCTTAAAGGCCATTTCGCGTGGTGTTTTACGACCGGTTTGGCGTTTCGGGCGTAAAACTTTCGGCAGATGGGCGGTTGAGTCCATGCCGTGCCGGGCGGTCAGTTGCAACAAGGAAGATGAGATATCGTGCAGCCGCTCGGCCACCACATGCACCACAATGCCGCTTCTTTGTATGCGGCCTTCAATACGCATCAGCCGCGCGCCAATGGTGATGCGGCGATAACGTTCAAAGCGGTCGGGCCAAACGACAATATTGCCGGTGCCGGTTTCATCTTCCAGCGTCAAAAACACCACGCCTTTGGCACTGCCCGGGCGCTGGCGGCAAATCACCAAACCGGCAATGGTGATGCGTTTGCCATTGGGCGCATTTTGCAAACCTGCGAGCGGCTGCACATGCTGCGCCGTCAGCCCGTCGCGCAAAAACGCCATGGGGTGGTTTTTCAGCGACAATCGCAAAGCGGCATAATCTTCCAACACTTCCATACCGGGCGGCAAAGCGGGCAGCGCGGCGTGTTCATCTTCGGCCACGGCAGGCGACACGCCCTGCCCGTCAAACAGCGGCAAGGCGGGGGCTTTGCTCTCCGGCGCCAGCGCGCGCACCGCCCATAAGGCTTGGCGACGCGTCAGGCCAAGCGCAGCAAAGGCATCGGCGCGCGCCAAACGCTCCAAAGTTGACACACCAATAGCGGCGCGTGCCGCGCAATCGGCAACGCTGTCAAACGCCCCGCCTTGATGACGCGCCGCGACCAGTGCCTCGGCATCGGCTTTCAACAGACCGCTGATTTGATTGAAGCCGAGCCGCAAGGCGATGGTCTCACCGGTATTTTCCAAATCGGCTTCAGCATCTGAGGCGTTAATGCATACGGGCAAAGCGGTGACGCCCTGCCGCTTGGCCTCGGCGACCAATTGCGCGGGGGCGTAAAAGCCCATGGGCTGGCTGTTGATGAGGGCGGCGCAAAAGGCGGCGGGGTAATGATGTTTGAGCCAAGCCGACACATAGACCAGCAGAGCAAAGCTGGCGGCGTGGCTTTCGGGGAACCCATATTCGCCAAAACCTTCAATTTGCTTGAAGCAGCGTTCGGCAAAATCGCGCTCATAGCCGCGCGCCACCATGCCATCAACGAGGCGCAACCCGAACTCGTGAATAATGCCGGTTTTGCGAAAGGTTGCCATAGCGCGGCGCAAACGGTCGGCCTCGGCGGGGGTGAAGCCCGCCGCGACAATGGCAATGCGCATGGCTTGCTCTTGAAACAGCGGCACGCCCAGCGTTTTACCCAACACCTCTTCCAATTCTTCGGACGGAAAATCAACCGGCTCCTCACCATTGCGGCGGCGCAAATAGGGATGCACCATATCGCCCTGTATCGGGCCGGGGCGGACAATCGCCACTTCGACCACCAAATCGTAAAAGTCACGCGGCTTCAGGCGCGGCAGCATGTTCATTTGCGCGCGGCTTTCGACCTGAAACACACCAATCGATTCAGCCCGACAGAGCATGTCATAGACCGCGCTATCCTCCGGCGGCACATCGGCCAGCTCAAACACCTTGCCGTGATGCGCGGCAATAAGGTCAAAGCTGCGGCGTATGGCCGACAACATGCCGAGCGCCAGCACATCGATTTTCAGCATGCCGAGCGCGTCCAAATCGTCTTTATCCCATTCGATAAAAGTGCGGTCATCCATCGCCGCATTGCCGATCGGCACCAGCGTATCCAGCCGCTCATTGGTAATCACAAAACCGCCAACATGCTGCGACAGATGACGCGGAAAACCGATAAGCTGACCGGCCAGTGCCAAAGTGGCGGCAATGCCCGGCGTGTCCGGGTCAAGCCCCGCCTCAATAACATGCTCGCGCGGCGGCGGCTTGCCACCGCCACCCCAATTCAAGGCAAGCAGCGCGCTGGCGACATCGCCCGACAGCCCCATGACTTTGGCTACTTCGCGCACCGCCGAGCGTGAGCGATAAGTGATGACGGTGGCGGCGATACCGGCCCTCTCGCGACCGTATTTCTCGTAAATATATTGGATGATTTCTTCGCGCCGCTCATGCTCGAAATCAATATCAATATCGGGCGGCTCATTGCGCTCGGCCGAAATGAAACGCTCAAACAGCAAATCAAGGCGGCTCGGGTCCACCGCCGTAATGCCGATGCAATAACACACGGCAGAATTGGCGGCGCTGCCGCGCCCCTGACACAAAATGCGCTTGGAGCGTGCAAAGCGCACCAAATCATGCACGGTGAGAAAATAGGGCGCATAATTCAAATCCTTGATGAGCGCCAGTTCATGGCGTATCAGCCCATCGAGCTTTTCAGGCACACCGTCGGGAAAGCGCGCATGCGCCCCGTCCCATGTCAGCTTCTCCAACAGCGCTTGCGGACTGAGCACGGGGTCGAAGGCGTCTTCAGGATATTGATAAGCCAGCTCATCAAGCGAGAAATCACAGGCCGCCAAGAGCTTTTCAATATTGACCAGCGCTTGCGGATAATCTGCGAATAAACGCTGCGCCTCGGCCACCGGTTTCATGTGCCGCTCAGCATTGCCGGCGAGGCGATAGCCCGCCTCATCAAGGCGCACATGCTGGCGAATACAGGCCACCACATCCTGCAAGGGGCGTCGTTCGGGCGCGTGATAAAACGGGTCAAAACTGGCCAGCACGGATGCGCCGGCCCAATCAGCCAGCGCCGCAATATCGCGAAAACGCGCTTTATCGTCAGCCCCATAAAGCGGCACCAAAAGCGCATAGACCTGCCGCGTCGCGGCGGTTAATTGCGCCAGCTTTTCACCGAATACCGGCTCCAATCGGGGTGGCGGCACGGCCAACCAGCACAAGGCCGCATGGCGCGCCAAGCCCAACACATCATCGATTGTGAGCAGACATTCACCCTTGCGGCCGCGCCGATTGGCTTGCGTCAAACATTGCGACAGCGCGCCATAGGCGGCGCGACTGCACGGATAGGCAATCACTTCAAAGCCGCATTGCGTGACCAGCCGCGCGCCGGGCACATAGCGCAACCCCGCTTGTTTGGCGGCTGCATGACCGCGCACCACACCGGCCAGCGTATTGCGGTCAGCCAAGCCGATAGCGCGATAGCCGAAAGCAGCAGCGGTTTCGACCATTTCTTGCGGATGCGACGCGCCGTGCAAAAAACTGAAATTGGAAATCGCCGCCAGCTCGGCAAATCCCGCCCCGCTCATGGAAAGACGCCATGCATGAACCAACGCGGTTTATCGGTTTCGCGGGCATATAGCCCGTCGCGATAGAGCCAGAAGCGATGGACTTGCGTGTCTTCGACGCGGTAATAATCGCGGGTGCGGCGATTATGCCCGACAGTTGCGCCCTTCCCGTCACCGACCAGACCGTCCCACCATTCTGGCGCAATACGCTCCGGCCCGTAAGCGGCGGTGACCTCATGCAAGACGCGCCGCCAGCGAAAGCGATATGGCGCGCCCTCGGGAATTTCGGCAATCACCTCAATCGGCTCCGGCGCGCACAGCATAAAAAGCGGTCGCGTGGCCGGGTCAATAATAGAAGAGACATCATCACCGCTTTGTTGCGCCTCCAGCACTGAAGCAAAGCGTACAGCGCGCTCAGGGATATAAGATGCATGCGGCACGGGACGCACCACCACATTGGCTCCTAAGCGGCTGACCAGCCTGTCATATAGCCCGCCCAAAGCGGCCATTGGCGCAGCTTTACGCAAACAATCACTCAAGCTGATATTTTCTTGCGGCGCGACAATTTCTGCCGTGCGCGCCGCCGCCAAGCGCAATTGCTCAATACCGAAACCGGCATCCAAGCCGCCCGACAGCCGCATCAATCTTTCTTCAAACAAGCGCAGCATATGCGTCGCATCTGCGGATGGATGCGCCAAAGGCAAAGACAAGGCCATCACCGCATTATCAGAACGGGTGAGCGCCAAATCGAGTTGCTGCGCGCCCTGCCCGGCTTGTTGCAATTGTGCGCCCAATGCCGCGCACAACTCACCTATCAGCGCGGCCAGCGCTTCAATTTGCGTGATGCCTTGCGGCAGGTTTTTATGCGCCTGAAATTGCGGCGGCGGCAAATAGGGATTGAGACTTTCCCCTGCCTGTCCCAAAGCCTGCTCCAAACGCAAAACCGGCGTCGGGCCGAAGCGGCGGGTCAAATCGGCGCGTGGAAAACGCGCCAGTTCGGCAATCGTATCGAGGCCGAGGCGCTGGCATAAATCAATATGCGGCGGGCTGAGGCGCAAGGCTGCCGGCGGCAAAGGCAGCACGGCTTCCGCATCTTGCCCTTCCGGCACAATGGTCAAATCACTCGGGGCAAAGCGTGCCAGCCCCCAAGCCGCGCCAATGCTGCCGGCAATGGCGGCGCGTAGGGTGATGCTGCGCCCGTCGCGATAAGTCGCCAACCTTGACGCCATATCTTCAAGCAGCGCCCGTTCTCCGCCGAATAAATGCGCGCAGCCGCTAATATCCAGCAGCAAGCCGTAATCGGTCAGGCCGTCACTTGTTTCGAGCGGCGTATCCTCACCAATCCACGGCGTATAGCGTTGCAGCCAATAGGCGCATTTTTGCAAGCGCGCCGCCGCGTCTTGCGGATCGGCCATGGCCGTTTGCACATCGGGCAGCAGCGCGCGCGCATCGGGCAAAGTCATGGCCGGATAAAGCCCCGCCTTGCCCGCCACACCATTAAGCGCGACCAGACGTTGCGCGTTTTTATGCATATCAATCAGCGCGAAAGGCTGCGTAACATCGTAGTCGGTGCGGCTGGTCTCAGCCGCCCAATGCGGAAACCATAAGGCGATAATGCGGCGGCCTGTCAGCAGAGGCTCTTGTGGCTTGGGGGGAAGCGGCGCAGACATGGAAACCGCCTAAACAGCGAGCCGCATAAGCGGCATGGCATGGTTTTCATGTTCCTGTGTGCGCGCATCGACGCGGTGCGGATAAACCGCCCATCCGCCGGTCGGTGGCGGCGTGTCATAAGTCAGGCGCAATTTTTCCAGCGTCACCTGCCAGCCATTATGCGGCAAAGCGGCAATGCGCCAGCGCGTTGTCGCGGCTGAGGCACCGGTACTGCCAAGCGCCAATATAAGCGGGCGTTCTGCATTGCGCGCCGCCAGCGACAAGCGGCGGCTATGGGTAAAGTCAGGGACGTTGTCTGAACTCGCCAACAGACTACAAGCAACCGACGCACAGCTTAACGCCTGCTCACCGGCCCATAATAAATCCGGCAAGGTGACACCATCGAGATAAACCAGCCGTTGCGGCGACAGACCATGCGCCGCCAAAGCCGGGCCATAGGGCTGACCGCCATCACGACAAGCGGCATGGGTTTGGCCGTA
>CATDDF010000021.1 GCA_949498175.1 Alphaproteobacteria bacterium
CGGTCCGGGTCAAAGCGGTCGGCCGCTTGCATCAAGCCAATATTGCCTTCTTGCACCAAATCACCCATGGGCAGGCCGTAATTTCTGAACTTGGCGGCAATGGCAACAACCAAGCGCACATGCGCCGAAGTCAGTTCGTGCAGGGCTTTTTCATCGCGCTTGTCTTTCCATAGCCGTGCCAATTTCTGCTCGTGTTCGGGCTCGAGCATAGGCAGTTTCATCGCTTTTTTGATGAATTTGCGGCCTGATTGAACGGTTTCGCGTGTATCGATATGTGCCATATGTGCATACCTCCATAAAAGATACGCAAACAGGCCGCGATTGGTTCACGGGAAGTTTTTCGGTTACGCCGTTAATGCGAAGACATTAAGCGGCATCAGAGCCGGGCTGGCGGCGCGCGCCGCCCGTGGTTTTGGCCAAAATGGCCTCCAATTTGACAATGGCGGCATCTTCCGTAGTTTTCTCAACCGTCGCCACTTCGCGCGCCATGCGTTCCAGCGCCGCTTCGTAAAGCTGGCGTTCGGAATAGCTTTGTTCGGGTTGGTTCTCGTTGCGAAACAAGTCGCGCACCACTTCGGCAATGGCGATCAAATCACCGCTATTAATTTTGGCTTCATATTCTTGTGCACGGCGCGACCACATGGTGCGTTTGATACGCGCGCGCCCTTTCAGCGTCCGAATGGCCCCGTCCATCACCTTATTATCGGCCAATTTGCGCATGCCGGTCTGCTCGGCTTTATTGATCGGCACGCGCAGCACCATTTTTTCCTTTTCGAAATTAATCACGAAAAGCTCTAGGCTCATGCCGGCAATTTCTTGCTCGCTAATCTCGATGATCAGGCCGACACCATGCGCCGGATAGACGATATGTTCATTGACGCGGAAACCCAAAGCTGAGCGGCGCACCACCTCTTTGGCGGCCGCTTTTTTGACCGTAGCCTTTTTGGCGGGGGGTTTTTTCGTCGCTGTTTTCTTGGCAACAGGCTTTTTCGCCGGCGCTTTTTTCGCCGGCGGTTTTTTGGCAACAGGCTTTTTCGCCGGCGCTTTTTTCGCCGGTGGTTTTTTCGCCGGTGGTTTTTTGGCAACAGTCTTTTTGGCAGGCGCTTTTTTCGCCGCGGCTTTACCTGCCGCCGGTTTTTGGGGCGCTGTTTTTTTCTTGGTTGGCATAAATGCTCCTATTTTCGACACAAAGCGCCAAACCGCGCTGTGTCGAACTCACATACTGGAAAAACGACAATTTTTTCCACTATATCACAAAATACGGGTTTTCCCAAATGCGGGGCGGAAATCCGCCTATCCGTCGCCCGTGCCCGGGCTTTCGGAAAAATGTTCGGCAAATTTGTCGGCCTTTTGCAGCCAATCATCGGCATCGGCCGGTGCGTCTTTGCGCATGGTGATATTGGGCCAAATATCGGCAAATTTGGTGTTTATCTCGAGCCATTTTTCCAGCCCGTCTTCCGTGTCTGCCTTAATCGCATCGGCCGGACATTCGGGCTCGCATACACCACAATCAATGCATTCATCAGGGTGGATGACCAGCATGTTTTCACCTTCGTAAAAACAATCAACCGGGCACACTTCAACACAATCAGTATATTTGCACTTAATGCAATCTTCGGTGACGATATAGGTCATTGATTACCCGCTCCTGTCGTCGCCTCGGCTCTTTTTCGCGCAAGGCCGGTTTCTTGGTCCGTGACATGGATGAGACCGGCGACGCGGCGCATGAGATTGGCCTCATAATCGTCAACCACGCCATCGGCCAAAACAATTTGCCAAAGCAATTCAATCAGCATGAGTTTATGCGCTTGACCGAAATGGCTGTTAATGCGGTGGGTGAATTGGAACAAATCACTGGCCTCATCAGCTGCCTGTTTGGCTTCTTTGATAAGCTGGTCGGCTGCGTCTTGCGTAAGCCCGAAATGCGGCCCGACCAAGCGCGATAAAAGCTGCGCCTCATGATGGTCAAATTCGCCGTCAATTTGCGCGGCGCGCACCAAAAGGGCGGCCGCAGCAATATGCAGCGCATCTGATTGCGGCGCGCTTGCTTCGGCCACCGGTTCGGTAAACAGGGATTTCATTTTATTCAACATGGCGACTGTCTAGCCGCTTGGCGAAAAGCTTGCAATGATTGTTTTGTCGCAATGTGATGCACGGCTCAGCCAATGTGACCTTTGCCGGTAAATTGGTTTTCGGCGCGGCGTTGTTTTTTGGTCGGACGGCCGCTGCCGGCTTCTCGAAACGCAGCTTGTTCGATAATTTTTTCTTCGCGCTTTCGCGGCTGGGGCGGGTCGCGGTCAATATAGAGCGCTTGCGCTTCTGCAGCCGGGCCCCGTCGCGTGCTCAGCGCCACCACTTCAATGAGACGAATATGACGATTGAGCGGGAAGGTCAGCACATCGCCGACGCGAATGCTGGCCGATGCGCGCGTTTGTTTTTGTCCGTTAATGCGAATATTGCCGGCTGCCGCCAGCTTGTTCGCCAAAGTGCGGGTTTTGAAAAACCGCGCATGCCAAAGCCATTTATCAACGCGCATGGCAGGGGGAGGGGATTGTGCCATTAATGATTATGCCTAATCGGCCTTTTCGCCGCTCCGGTTCAATTGCTGCAACACGGCAAAAGGCGATGACGGGTCAGGCGACTTCTCGGCTTTGCCGCCGCGTGCTTTTCGGGCCTTATGCGGTGCGCTTTTCCGGGCCGCCATTACATTTGATGATTTTTTGCCGCTCGGCTTTTTGCGCGCATAATGGCTGCGTGGCGCCGGACGCCATAAGGTTTTGACGATACTTGCCGCTTCGATCGAGGGCGTTTCGGGTGCATTGGCGTCCGCCTGTTGGGTATTTTCTGCCGCGTCATTTGTTGCTTCAGCTGCCGCCGCGTCCGCTGTTTCTGCGTCAGCGCCAGTGGCGGCGGGCATTTGGGCGGTATCATTATGTGATATGTCGCCCCCAAGCTGCTGCGCGCGATAACCGAGCGCGGTCAAAATTTCGGCCAGTTCATCTGCGCCGCACCCCATAATCGACATCATCGCTTCATTGGCCTCAAAGCCTTGCCGGTTCTCAGACAAAAGCGGGCGAATAATATCGGCAAGGCGTTCCAACATATCGAAACGAATGACACGCGCGCGGCAGGTATAAAAACCCGCGGCGCGATAGAGCCAGCCGGGCAGCCGTTCGGGCGGGCATGATGTGAGACCGGCGGCCGGTAATTGCGCCAGCATTGTTCCGAGCGGGCGCGGTTTTTCATCGCGTTGGGCGCGGCGGGCATTATCTTCGAGCAGGCTCAACAGAGCCAAAAGCCGCGCCGGAGCCGGCTTTAGCAGGCTCGGCAAAAAAATATGATAAAAGCCGAAACGGACGCCGCATTGGCGCAATGTGGCGCGCAGATCTTGGTCCAGCTTGGCCAATAAATCGGCAATATCGCGGCGCGGTAAAACTCCCTTATTTTCGAGAAGTTGAAATGCCAGCCCGCGCGCCAAACCGCTTAATTCGGCATTTTGCAAATGTTTCAGCGGCTCCAATTGCTGGTTGATGTGCAAGCGCAGCCAATCGGTCAGACGGCTTTGTGCTTGATGGCGCATCTCTCCGACCAATGTCTCATCGGCGGCCAGTTCTACTTTTGGGGAAAGATATGTCAGCGGGTCACCGTCTTGCCCGACAGCAATTTGAATATGGCCGATAATTGCATTGTCCCAGACAATTTCACCTTGCTCAGTAAAGCTGAATTGATTGTCGGCGGCCAGAGATATGGCGTGCGCGCGTTGGCGCAGTGCTTCGCCGACCGCTTTCTCAACCGCTGCGCGCGCCGTCCCGCCGGGGGCCGATTTCAAGCGCGGGTCACGCTCGACATGCAGGCCGTTCAATCGGCCCATATATTCCCCGGCAATCACAATATCACCATTGGCTTCTATTTCCGCCACAATGTCCTCTTTTCCCACCAAACGGCGCATCAGCGCCGAGGTTTTGCGATCAACAAATTTCCCCATCAGCTTCATATGCAAAGCGTCAGACAGGCGCTCTTCAACCTTGTGGCTGGCTTCCTGCCAATGGCGCGGATCCGCCAGCCATTCATTGCGCTGCGCAATATAGGTCGAGGTGCGAATATGTGCCAGCCTTGTCGAGAGCGTATCCAAATCGCCCTCAATGCGGTCGCAACGCTCAATTTGATGGCGCAGCCAATGTTCAGGGATAAACCCTTCGCCTTGCGATAGAAAGGCAAATATCTCGCCAACCAATGCGGCATGTTCGCCCATAGTGGTTTTGCGGAAATCGGGCATTTGCGCCACTTCCCATAACAGCCGCACGCGCCTCTCATCGCCCAACCGGTCAAGCGTGGCCGGATCGCGGCTCAATAATTTGGCCGCTTGCACATCATCGGCAATCGGCGCGCGCACCAAGCCCGAGCGCGGCACCGGTTTTTCGAGGCTCAAAAGCAGCGCCTCCAACGATGAAAAATCGAGATTGGGATTGCGCCAATAAATCCCTTTAACCGGCTCAAAATCATGTGTCTCAATCTGTTCAATCAGCGCTTCGTCAAATTGCGGCACATCGGCGGTAACCCCGAAACTGCCGTCGCTTTGATGGCGTCCGGCGCGACCGGCAATTTGTGCTAATTCGGCAGCGCTCAATTCGCGATGGCGGCGACCGTCAAATTTTCGCGTTTGGGCAAAAGCAACATGGTCGACATCCATATTGAGCCCCATGCCAATGGCATCGGTGGCGACCAGAAAATCCACCTCACCCGATTGATACATGGCCACTTGCGCATTGCGCGTGCGCGGGCTTAGCCCACCCATCACCACGGCGGCACCCCCCCGCTGCTGGCGGATAATTTCGGCAATGGCATAGACATTGTCGGCCGAAAAAGCGGCAATGGCGCTGCGCCGCGGCAGGCGCGATAATTTATGCGCGCCGCCCCACCCAAGACGAGAAAAGCGCGCCCGCGTTTCGATATTTTGCGTGTCCAGCAATTGCCGCAATATTGGCGCCATGGTGGCCGCGCCCAGCAAGAGTGTTTCTGAGGTGCCGCGCGCGTGCAAAATACGATCGGTAAAGACATGGCCGCGTTCTTCATCACCGGCCAATTGGCACTCATCAATGGCGACAAATTCAACCTCGCGGCTTATCGGCATGGCCTCGGTCGTGCAGATGAAATAGCGCGCTTTCGGCGGCAGGATTTTCTCTTCGCCGGTCATCAGCGCAATATCGGCCTTATGCACACGGCCGAAATCGCCTTTCAGACAGCGGTCATAAACCTCGCGCGCCAAAAGCCGCAAGGGTAAGCCAATCATGCCGCTTTGATGGGCCAGAAGGCGCTCCATGGCGAGATGGGTTTTGCCGGTATTGGTCGGCCCCAAAACCACGCGCAATTGAGGAGAAAAACCGCTATGAGACATGAGTTTACCATGACCAAGCGGTGCGGCTTTGGCAAGCGAAAGCGGCCAATATGTGCTGTTTTGCCCGCATTTTATCGGACTAGGCCGAATCGATTCGTCGAATCGATTGAAACCGACTCAAAAAAACCCTTTTATCCCGAACAGTTAGAGAACGAAGCATGTCCGAATCACTTACATAGTAGCCGTGCCGTTTCTGTTCACGCCTATATATTGTGGGTGCGCTCTTTGCCGCGTGCGCCGCTTATGACTTGCCAATAAAGCGCCGCTTCGCCATGATAATTGCCCAGTTCAGCGCATTTGGGAGGCGTTTTCATGGATTTTGCGATACCGGATGACATCCGCACCTATTTGGCCGCTTTGGATGATTTCATCGATAAGGAAATCGTGCCGCTGCAAATGCACGATGACAATAACCGTTTTTTCGACCATCGCCGCGAACATGCGCGCACCGATTGGGACAATAACGGCTTGCCGCGCCCCGAATGGGAAGAATTATTGCGCGAAATGCGCCGCCGCGCCGATAAAGCCGGTCATTTGCGCTTCGGCCTGCCGAAAGAATATGGCGGCGCGGACGGTTCCAATTTGGCGATGGCGTGCATTCGCGAGCATTTGGCGCATAAGGGCTTGGGGCTGCACAATGATTTGCAAAATGAAAGTTCGATTGTCGGCAATTTCCCACAAGTGTTGATGTTTCGCGATTTCGGCACGCCCGAGCAGGCCGATGAATTCATTAATGGCATGCTGGCCGGCACGCATCGCATTTGCTTTGGTTTGACCGAACCCGATCACGGCTCCGATGCCACTTGGATGGAAACGCGCGGCGTGCGCGAAACCCGCGACGGGGTTGATGGCTGGCTGCTCAATGGCGAAAAAATGTGGACCACCGGCATGCATGTGGCGAGCCATGTCATGTTGTTTGCCCGCACTTCGGGCGATGACGGCGCGGCCAAAGGCATTACGTGCTTTTTGGTGCCGGCTGATGATGCGGGCGTGAAGATTGAAGAATATATGTGGACCTTCAATATGCCGACCGACCATCCGCGTGTTTCATTCACCAATATTTGGGTGCCTGAGAGCGCGATTTTCGGCGAGCCCGAAAACGGCTTGGCGCTGGCGCAGCATTTCGTGCATGAAAACCGCATCCGCCAAGCGGCCAGCGGCGTTGGCGCAGCGCAATATTGCATTGACCAATCGGTCGCTTATGCCAAAAAGCGTGCGCCTTTCGGTAAGCCCTTGGCGACCAATCAGGCGATACAATTTCCGCTCACCGAATTGCATACGGAATGCGAAATGATCCGCAATCTGGTCTATAAAACGGCGGCGCAAATGGATGAAATGTCGAAACCGGAAGTGGCGGTTTATCTGTCTGACAAAGTCTCCATGTGCAATTACCGCGCCAATCGGCTGGTCTGCGAGGCGGCTGACCGTGCCATTCAAGTGCATGGCGGTATTGGTTATTCGCGCCATATGCCGTTTGAGCATATTTATCGCCATCATCGGCGCTATCGCATCACCGAAGGCTCGGAAGAGATTCAAATTCGCAAAGTGGCGGCGCATCTTTTCGGCTTTATCGACCCTACGCGCAAGGGCAAAAACAAAAAGGCATAAATTATGGCAATTCCAAAAGGCTGGGCGCCGCTTGATTTTGGCGGGCGCTTTGATCATCTTGAAACCCATTTCATGAAGCATATCGGGCCGGTCTATGTGCGCGGGGAAGAGGGCGCGCACCAATTGGGTTTCGAAGTAATGCCGCATATGTGCAATCCGGCCGGCATATGCCATGGCGGTATGTTGATGTCGGTGATGGATGTCGGTCTTGCCTTTATTTTGCACAATGCGCTGGGCAAACATGTCTTCACCCCATCGGTCAGTTTCAATTTTGATTTTTTGGCGCCTGGGCAATTGGGCGATTTTCTGGTTTGTGAGGGCGAATGCACGCGGCATACGAAAAATACCGGCTTTGTCATCGGTCGGCTGGTCGGCAAGGACGGGCCGGTGATTACCGGTAGCGGCATTATGAAAATCACCGACCGTTTTGAAAGCAATTTTGCCTCTGATAGCGGCAAAAGCGCTTGACGGGCAGGTGGCCTTTTTCTATATGAAAGCCAGACTAGGGGCGCTTGCCCCGCTTTTTCACGCTGCTGCGGCAGCTGCCTAATATGGAGAGTGACCTATGTCACGTGTATGCGAACTGACCGGCAAGACGGTAATGAGCGGCAATAATGTGAGCCATGCGATGAACAAAACGCGGCGTCGCTTTCTGCCCAATTTGCAACAAGTAAGCCTGCCCAGCGAGATTTTGGGACGCGCGCTGAAGTTTCGCATCTCGGCCAATGCGCTTCGTTCGGTTGAGCATAATGGCGGCATTGACGCGTTTTTGCTGAAAGCCAAAGACGGCCAGCTCTCATCCAAAGCCTTGAAGCTGAAAAAGCAAATCGCCGCCAAAAGCGCCTAAATTCTTTCCGAATATCAGCCTAGTGACTGCCGGCGCCGCGCACCGGCACGGCGCCCGTGCGCACGCCGCCGCGTGTCGCGCTGCTCGCCATTTTGCCACCCGCTTTCAAGGCGCCCGTATTGACGCCCTTTTCTTTTTTCACCGCTTCATTTTCATCGAATAATTCGGCCAGCTTATCGGTCATGGCGCCGCCCAATTGTTCAGCATCGACAATGGTTACGGCGCGGCGATAATAGCGCGTCACATCATGGCCGATGCCGATGGCGATTAATTCGACAGGCGATTGCGTTTCAATATCTTCAATGACATTGCGTAAATGTTTTTCCAAATAATTGCCGGCATTGACGCTCAAGGTTGAATCATCAACCGGTGCGCCGTCGGAAATCACCATGAGAATGCGGCGTTGCTCGGGCCGCGCCAAAAGCCGATTATGCGCCCAGATCAAGGCTTCGCCATCAATGTTTTCCTTCAATAAGCCTTCGCGCATCATCAGGCCGAGATTTTTGCGTGCGCGCCGCCACGGCGCATCAGCCCCTTTGTAAATAATATGGCGCAAATCATTGAGGCGACCGGGATGGCCGGGCTTGCCATTGGACATCCAAATTTCGCGCGCCTGACCGCCTTTCCAAGCGCGCGTGGTGAAGCCCAAAATTTCCGTCTTCACATTGCACCGCTCCAACGTGCGGGCCAGAATATCGGCGCACATGGCTGCCACGGTGATGGGGCGGCCGCGCATGGAGCCTGAATTGTCGAGCAAGAGCGTGACGACCGTGTCACGGAATTTAGTGTCGCTTTCCATTTTGTAAGACAGCGGTTGCATCGGATCCATAATGATGCGCGACAAGCGGGCCGGATCGAGATAGCCCTCTTCCAAATCAAACTCCCAAGAGCGGTTCTGCTTGGCCTGTAAACGCCGCTGCAGGCGATTGGCAAGGCGCGCCACCACGCCCTGCATTTGCTGCAATTGCTGGTCGAGATATTGGCGCAGGCGCTCCAATTCCTCGCCGTCGCATAATTCCTCCGCCTCAATGGTCTCGTCAAATTGCGCGGTGTAAATATGATAGGCCGATTTTTCGGGATTAAGCGGCCCGTCAGACGCGTAAGGTTGGGCCGCTTCGCCGGCTTCTTCGCCATCGCTTTCGCCTTCGACCTCGTCGCCTTCCATTTGCAGCGTCTGCTCATCGCCTTCTTCCATGGCGGCATCGCCAATTTCCATTTCTTCGGCCGACATGCCGTCCGGGCTTTCGGCTTGGCCGCCATCGCCATCTTGCGGGCCGTCATCGCCATCTTGCCCGTCGCCTTCTTCACCGTCGCCTTGCTCGCTTTCACCGGCCGCATCGGTCAGGCCGAGATCGACCAGAATATCGCGGGTCAAATGGCCGAATGCCTCTTGGTCATCAACCACGCTTTCAAGCGCGCCAAGCTTGTCGCCGACGCGTTCATCGACCCAATCGCGCCATGCATTGACCACGCCAAGCGCCGCCGGTGGCGGGCTCATGCCGGTCAATTTCTCGCGCACCATAAAGCCCAAAGCCTCGGCCAGCGGCGCCTCGTCTTGGCTCATCGTCTCGCCATAGCCCAATTTGGTGCAGCGCGCCTGATGCATGGCGTTGATATTGGCCCCGACACCGGTCATGGCACGCGCACCCAAAGCTTCGCAGCGCGCCGTTTCAGCGGCGTCAAAAGACGCGCGTGCATCGGTTTCGGCCGGTGCCAAATCCATTGTAATGGCGGCATCATGATGGGCCAATTGCAAGGCAAAACTGTCGGATTGGCCGCGCACATTTTGCCGGTCTTCAGGGTCGAGGTCGCGCGCCGGTTGTGGCAGGCGCGCTTTCAAACCCGCCAAAGCCGGTTTTTCCGTGCCGAAACTGACCGACAGTTCGGCCTCTTCGGCAATCGAGCGCATGGTCTGCGTCAGGGCGCGTTTAAACTCTTCGACCGGTGATTTTTCCGCCACGCCTTATTCGCTCCTAATTATCCGCCAATACGGACACTGCGCTATCAGGCAAATCATCGCCAAAGCAGCGCTGGTAAAATTCGGCCACGGTCGCGCGTTCCAACTCATCGCATTTGTTCAAAAAGGTCAGTTGGAAGGCCAGTGCAATATCATTGCCGAGAATTTCTGCATTTTCGGCCCAGGTCAAAACCGTGCGCGGGCTCATAACGGTGGAAATATCACCATTAATGAAAGCCGAGCGGGTGAGGTCGGCGACCCGCACCATGGCAGCGATTTTATCGCGTCCTTCAGCGCCTTCATAACCGGGCGCTTTGGCGTGCACAATATCGGTTTCTTTATCATGCGCCAAATAATTGAGCGAGGTGACAATGTTCCAGCGATCCATTTGCCCTTGGTTAATCTGTTGCGTGCCGTGATAAAGCCCGCTCGTATCGCCGAGGCCGATAGTATTGGTGGTGGCAAAAAGGCGGAAATACGGGTTCGGGCGAATGACCTTATTTTGGTCCAGCAGGGTCAGCTTGCCGGCCACTTCCAAAACGCGCTGGATGACAAACATCACATCGGGGCGACCGGCATCATATTCGTCAAATACCAAGGCGACGGGGTTTTGCAAGGCCCAGGGCAAAATGCCTTCCTGAAATTCGGTAATTTGTTTGCCGTCTTTCAGCACAATCGCATCCTTGCCGACCAAATCAATTCGGCTGACATGGCTGTCGAGATTGACGCGCACACAAGGCCAGTTTAGCCGCGCTGCAATTTGCTCAATATGGGTTGATTTGCCGGTGCCGTGATAGCCCTGCACCATGACGCGGCGATTATGCGCAAAGCCGGCGAGAAGTGCCGTGGTGGTTTGCGTGTCGAAAAGATAATCCGCGTCGAAATCCGGCACATATTCGCTGCGCTCGGAGAAAGCCGGCACGGTCATATCAATATCTATGCCGAATAAGTCGCGCGCCTCAATTTGCGTATCGGGCCCGTCCGGCATAGTGCCATTGGGCGTCGTGGTTTCTTGTGCCGCTTTACTCATTGCTGTCTCCGAAAATTGGCTTGATTGGGAAAGGTGTTAGCAGAAAGCCCGGTTTAACAAAAGCCGGAAGCTTTCAAATAATCATGCGCCTGAATGACGCTTTGCAACTTGTCCTCAAAGGAGCGATCGCCGCCATTGGCATCAGGGTGATATTGTTTGACCAATATTTTAAACTTTTTGCGCACATCATCGGCGCTTGCATTATCGGGCAAATCCATCACATCGAGCGCGCGTTTTTGACCGGCGGTGGCTTTCGAGCCGCCGGCGGCCGGGCTGGTTTCGGTGAAACCGGCTTCGCCCATAATTTCCAGAGGGTCTTGAAACTGCCAATCTTCAA
>CATDDF010000022.1 GCA_949498175.1 Alphaproteobacteria bacterium
AGGTGAGAGACTGGACAGGCAACCCGCACCGAACTCGTTAGGGCTGCTTCCTTCCGGATCTGACCCGGTTGGCGAGGGATGCGTCTGCCGCCAATCTCTCCCCTTCCTTATAGCAGAGCCAGGCGCGCGATACAGCTTTTTTGCCGGTAATGCGGCGATGATTGACGGGGATAGTTTGCAATGGCACTGTGCCCGCAGTTTGACAGGAGATTGTTATGGCACTGGCCGAAAACCCCATCATGTTTGCCAATAATCCGCTCGACCGCGCTGGTCATCAGCGCGGCAATGCCGACTGGCTGGCTGCGCAATTGGCCAGCGACACGGCGCTGGTTTTGCCAATGTGGAATTTGCAGGCTTTGGTGCTGCCGGAATTGCAGCCCGGCGACGGACGCGATGTCGGCTATTTGCCGAAAGCGGCTTTTGGCGAGGCATGGCGCGAGGATATGACGGTGGTGTTTTTGGGCCTTAACCGCCGCGGCAAACCGCTTTTTGCCGCCGACATCAGCCATATGAGCAGCCCCGAAGAATTCGGCCCGTTTAAAGGCATGGGGCAATTTGAAGATTTGCGCGCTTTGGCGGCAGCCGGCGATATGGCGCGCACTGAATTGGCCATTCTGGCGCAAGCCAAAGGCATGTTGGACTGGCATTTGCGGCACGGTTTTTGCGCCCAATGCGGCAATCCCACCCATATGCTGGAAGGCGGCTATAAACGCCAATGCGGCACTTGCGGGGCTGAGCATTTTCCGCGCACCGATCCGGTGGTGATTATGCTGGCCACTTATGGCGAGCAATGCTTATTGGGTCGCCAGCGCGGTTGGCCCGAGGGCATGTTGAGCGCCTTGGCCGGGTTTATGGAACCGGGCGAAACCATTGAAGAAGCGGTGGCGCGCGAATTGCAGGAAGAGGCGGGGCTGGAGATCAATCATGTCACCTATCTCGGCACGCAGCCCTGGCCGTTCCCCGGCTCTTTAATGATTGGCTGTCTCGCCGAGGCGGCATCGCTGGAGGTCAGCGTCGATGAGGTCGAATTGGAAGAAGCGCGCTGGGTCAGCCGCGATGATGTCATCTCATCCATGCGCGGCGACGGGCCGCTCGGCGTGCCGCCGCAAATGGCCATTGCTTTTCAACTGATGCAGGCTTTTGCCGACGGCAAATAGCGCTCAACTGTCTTGCAGCGCCGCGCGTTCCGGTGCTGCCTTATAGACGCCCAAAATATCCATTTCGGAACAATAAAAGCTCAGCTCTTCCAAAGCTTGGCGCACCGGCTCGCTTTCCGGATGGCCTTCAATATCGGCGTAAAACTGCGTCGCCAGAAAACCGTTGGGCTGATAGCTCTCAAGCTTGGTCATATTGACCTTATTGGTGGCAAAGCCGCCCAGCGCCTTGTAAAGAGCAGCCGGCACATTGCGCACACGGAAAATGAAACTGGTCATGACATTTTCTTCATCGGGCTCGGCATCATCGGGGCTGGCCGACATGATGAGAAAGCGCGTCGTATTGCTGGCACTGTCTTCAATATTTTCGCGCAGCACATTAAGGCCGTAAATTTCCGCTGCCAATTTTGACGCAATGGCGGCATGGCCGGGCGTTTTCGCCGCCGCCAAATCGCGCGCACTGCCCGCCGTATCGGCCGCCACTTGCGGCGTCAGCCCCAATTCGGCAATTAAATCACGGCATTGGCCGAGCGCCATTTCATGACTGTGCACATGGGTCAGAGCGGCTTCATCAGTGTCGGGCAAAGCCAAAAGACAATGATTTACGCGCATGAAATGCTCACCGACAATATACAGCTTGGAACCGGGTAAGAGCCGGTGAATGTCGGCGACCCGACCGGCCACCGTGTTTTCGACCGGCATCATGGCCAGCGCCGCCGTGCCATCGCGCAAAGCGGCAAAAGCATCGTCAAAACTGGCGCACGGCATGGCCTCCATGTCGGGGTAACATTCGACACAGGCAATATGACTGTTTGCGCCCAATTCACCTTGAAAAGCGATTTTACTCATAGTGATTGTTCCTTTAGCACGGCTTCGGCATGCGCCAAATCCGCTGGCGTATCCACCCCGACCGGCACGGTGTCAACAATCGCGGCATTGATGGTGAAACCGGCCTCCAAAGCGCGCAATTGCTCGAGCTTTTCTCGCTGCTCGAGCGGCGATGGCGGCAGGGTAACGAATTTGTCCAAGGCGGCACGCTGATAGGCATAAATTCCGATATGGTGATAAAGCGGCCCATCGCCGGAGGGCGCTGTGGCGCGGGTGAAATAGAGCGCGCGGGCTTTTTTGCCGCTCGTCACAGACAATACCGCTTTCACCACATTGGGATTGTCGCGCTCTTCCGGGTCGCTGATTTCGGCCACCAAAGTCGACATATCGGCTCCATCCAAAGCGGCGAGGCAATCGCGCACCAAATTCGGCGCCAGACTTGGCAAATCGCCTTGCAAATTGACAATCACATCATGCCCGCCGGCCCCATCAATGGTTTTGAGCGCCGCATGAATGCGGTCTGAGCCCGATGGCAGTTCAGGGTCAGTCAATATGGCTTCGCCGCCGGCATGTATTACCGCATCGGCAATTTCTTGCTCAGCCGCCGCAACGACAACACGACCGCAATCGGCTTCCTGCGCGCGTTTGAGCACTTGCACAATCATCGGCACACCGCAAATCTTGGCCAAAGGCTTGTTTGGCAGCCGCGTCGAGGCCATGCGCGCCGGTATTAAAATTATCGGGTTTTG
>CATDDF010000023.1 GCA_949498175.1 Alphaproteobacteria bacterium
CCCGACAAATCATCAATTCGCTCGACCGGCCCGCTATCGCGGCGCATCGACAGAATACAGGCGAAAGTGCCGAGCGTCATAACAACATAAAGCGCCATATAGAGAATGACGCTGGCAACTCCGGCCTCGCTGGCAGCGGCAAAGCCGACCAACGCAAAGCCCATATGGCCGATAGATGAATAAGCCATCAGGCGTTTGATGTTTTGCTGCCCGATAGCTGCAAAAGCGCCGAGCACCATGCTGGCCACGGCCAGCAAAATGATGATTTGCTGCCACGCGACCAACGCATTTTCAAAACCCGTCATAATAATGCGAAGGAAAATCGCCATACCGGCCAATTTCGGCGCAGAAGCGAAAAAAGCCGTCACGCTGGTCGGCGCACCTTCATAAACATCGGGCGTCCACATATGGAACGGCACGGCAGAAATTTTGAACGCCAAACCGGCCAGCAAGAAGACCAGCCCCAGCACTTGAGCCATCGGTAGTTGCCCACCTTGCGGTTGGAAAGCGGCGGCAATGTCAGCAAAATTAGTCGATCCGGAAAAGCCGTAAATCAAAGACGCGCCGTAAAGCAGCATACCAGACGATAAAGCACCGAGAACGAAATATTTCAGCCCCGCCTCAGTTGAGCGCAGGCTAT
The DNA here is from genome assembly GCA_949498175.1 of Alphaproteobacteria bacterium. Taxonomy (GTDB): domain Bacteria; phylum Pseudomonadota; class Alphaproteobacteria; order RS24; family RS24; genus UBA8337. The sequence goes on from CATDDF010000023.1 coordinate 641, forward strand.
CGCGATTAATGGCGGCGACGACATAAAGCGCCAGGCTTTGCAATTCAATGCCCATATAGAGCGCGATTAAATCATTGGCCGAAATCATCATACCCATGCCGGCGGCGGCCAGCAAAAGCAGAACGGCATATTCAAAGCGCGCCAATTTTTCGAGCTTCAAAAAGCTTTGCGACATCAAAATGGCAATGCCGGTGGCGATAAAGGTCAGCACCTTCATCAGTGATGCAAAACTGTCCATAATAAACGCGCCGTTAAAGGCGGTGGCAGGTGCGTCGGCGGCATAGCTGCCCGCGGCAGTGGCGGCCAGTGCCAAAATGGCGACAGCGCCCAAATCAACCGTGCGTGTTGCATCGGTTTTGGAAAATGCGCCAATCATCAATAAGCCCATCGCGCCGATGAACAAAATCAATTCCGGAAGAATGAGGGCCAGATTATTCAGCATTATTGCGTTCCCCCATAATGCGCCGCCAGCGCTTCTTGATAGGCGGCAACCAATGCATCAATCGACGGCGCGGTCAGTTCCAATATCGGCATCGGCCAAAAACCGAAAAGAATGGTCGCGACAGCCAGCGGCGCGATTATGAAAATCTCGCGGCGATCCATATCGGCGATTTGCTGCAACCCCTCATGTTCAATCTGCCCAAAGGTCACGCGACGATATAGCGACAACGCATAAACGGCGGAGAAAATAACCCCGCTGGCGGCGAACATGGCCGTCCATGTGCTGACTTGAAACGCGCCCAAAATCGTCAAAAATTCACCAACAAAACCGGATGTGCCGGGCAGCCCGACATTGGCCATGGTGAACAGCATGAACAGCGTGGCGTAAACCGGCATACGATTGGCCAGCCCGCCATAAGCCGCTATTTCGCGCGTGTGCATGCGGTCATAAACCACCCCGACGCAGAGGAACAAAGCACCTGAAATCCAGCCATGCGACAACATTTGAAACACCGCGCCCTGCACGCCTTGCGTGGTGGCAGCAAAAATACCCATGGTCACAAAGCCCATATGCGCGACCGATGAATAGGCAATCAGCTTTTTCATATCTTCTTGTGCGAAAGCAACCAGCGATGTGTAGACAATGGCAATGGCGCTCATGGCGAACACCATTGGCGCGAAAAAGTCGGAGGCGATGGGAAAGATAGGCAAAGAAAAGCGCAAAAAGCCATAACCGCCCATTTTTAACAAGACACCGGCCAGAATGACCGAGCCAGCCGTCGGCGCTTCAACATGGGCATCGGGCAACCATGTATGCACCGGCCACATCGGCATTTTCACAGCGAAGCTGGCGAAGAATGCAAGCCATAACCATGTCTGCACCGAGGCATCAAAGCCATGCGCCATCAGGTCAGGAATATAGGTCGTGCCGGCCTGCCAATACATATAAAGAATGGCCAACAGCATCAGCACCGAACCGATAAGCGTGTAGAGGAAGAATTTAAAGCTCGCATAAATGCGCCGCGCGCCGCCCCATACGCCGATAATCAGGAACATCGGGATAAGGCCACCCTCAAAGAATAGATAGAAGAGAATGATATCCATGGCGCAGAACACGCCAATCATCAGCGTTTCAAGCACCAAAAAAGCCAGCATATATTCGCGCACACGCGTTTCAATCGCGTGCCAGCTGGCGAGAATGCACAGCGGCATCAAAGCCGTGGTCAGCAAGACAAACAGCACGGAAATGCCGTCAACGCCCATGGCGTAATCAATCCCGGGCAGCAGCCAAGAGGCGCGCTCGACAAATTGGAAATCAGCCGAACTGCCGTCAAAGCGGCTTATCATGAACAGGCTCAAGACAAGAGTGACAACCGTGGTCCAAAGCGCGACCGCGCGCGAATTGGCAGCAATGGTTTCTTCGTCACCGCGCACCAGCAGAATAAACAATGCGCCGAGCAGCGGCAGAAAAGTGATGGTTGAAAGCAACGGCCAATCGGTCATGACAGGCCTCCCGTCAACATCAGCCAACTGACAAAACCGGCGACACCGAGCAGCATGACAAAGGCATAATGATAGACATAGCCGGTTTGCAAGGCGACCATGCGGCGCGTGACGCGCAACACATTTCCGGCAATGCCGTCAGGACCGAAGCCGTCAATGACATAGCCGTCGCCCCCCTTCCAGAATAGCCGCGCCAACCATTTGGCGGGGCGCACAAAAATGAAGTCGTAAATTTCGTCGAAATACCATTTATTAAGCAGGAATTTGTAAACCAAATCATGTTGCTCAGCGATTTCGCCGGGCCATGCGGGGCGGTAAATATACATCACCCACGCCAATACAAAGCCTGAAATCATCATGACGAGCGGGCTTAGCACCACCCAGCCCGGCACTTGTTTCAATTCGACCAGAATTTGGTTGTCGGCAGCGGTGAAAATCGATCCGGCCCAAAAGCCTGTCTGTTCCCCACCGACAAATAATCCGGCGAAAACGGCACCGGCAAACAGCGCACCGAAGGACAAGATAACCAGCGGCACCAGCATAACGGGCGGGCTTTCATGCACATGGCTCAATGTTTCGTTTGAGCAACGCGCCGTGCCGAAAAATGTCATGAACATTAAACGCCAGCTGTAAAAAGAAGTGAAGAAAGCGGCGACCACCAACAGCACAAAAGCAAACATATGCGGCGCGGCGCTGGCGGCAAATGCGCCCTCAATAATCGCATCTTTGGAATAATAACCTGCGGTGAGCGGAAAACCGGTCAGCGCAATCGTGCCGATAAACATCATCAGGAAGGTCGCGGGAATGAGCTGGCGCAAGCCGCCCATTTTGCGCATATCTTGCTCATCGCCCATGGCATGAATGACTGACCCTGCCCCGAGGAACAACAAGGCTTTGAAAAACGCATGGGTGAACAGATGGAACATGGCAGCTTGGTAAGCGCCAATGCCCAGCCCGACAAACATATAGCCGAGCTGCGAGCAGGTTGAATAAGCAATAACCCGCTTAATGTCATTTTGCACCAAACCGACCGTGGCGGCGAAAAAGGCGGTCAGTGCGCCAACGACAACCACCACATTGAGCGCCGTCGGCGACAATTCGAAAAGCGGCGAACACCGGGCCACCAGAAAGACACCGGCCGTGACCATGGTGGCGGCGTGAATAAGCGCCGAGACAGGGGTCGGGCCTTCCATCGCATCAGGCAGCCATGTGTGCAGCAAAAACTGCGCCGACTTGCCCATCGCGCCCATAAACAGCAGCAAGCAAATGGTCGTCAGCATCGGCACGGTCATGCCGAGAAAATCAAATTGGCCGCCCGCCAAAGCTTCAGCAGAGGCGAACACTGCATCAAACTGCAAAGAGCCGACGGAGAAATAAATCGCCGCCATGCCGAGAATAAGACCGAAATCACCGACGCGGTTGACGACAAAAGCTTTAATGGCGGCGGCATTGGCCGAGGCTTTTTTGAACCAGAAGCCGATAAGCAGATAGGAGGCCAGGCCCACACCTTCCCAACCGAAGAACAGTTGCAGAAAGTTATCCGCCGTCACCAGCATCAACATCATGAACGTAAACAGCGACAGATAAGCGAAAAAGCGCGCGCGGTGCGGATCATGGCTCATATAGCCGATGGAATAAACATGCACCAATGAGGATACGCCGGTGACGACGACGAGCATGACTGCAGTCAGCGTGTCGATGCGCAACACCCAATCAATATCCAACCCGCCGGAGCTTATCCAATCCAGCACCATGACTTTTTGCGTGTCACCAGCAAGGCCGACATTAATCAGCGAAATGCACGACAATATGGCCGATAAAATCAGCAGGCCGGTGGTCACATATTCAGCCGCACGGTCGCCGATAATTCGCCCGAAAAGCCCGGCAATAGCCGCACCGATAAGCGGGAAAAAGACAATGGCGTGATAGGTGCTCATTCGGTTAGCCCTTCATCTGACTGACATCTTCAACGGCAATGCCGCCACGATTGCGGAAATACACCACCAAAATGGCAAGACCGATAGCCGCTTCACCGGCAGCAACGGTAAGCACCAGCAGCGCGAATATTTGCCCGACCAAATCGCCGAGATAGGCCGAAAAAGCGACAAGATTGATATTCACCGCCAGCAGCATCAACTCAATCGACATGAGAATGATAATGACGTTTTTGCGGTTCAGGAAAATGCCGAACACACCAATGGTGAAAATAATTGCAGCAAGCGTAAGATAATGTGTCAGTCCAATCATCTTTAGATCCCCTGCCCCGGCTCAATGTCGATATTCTCGGTCGCTTCGTCGCGCGTGCGCGCCGTCTGGTTGGCGATATTTTGTTTTTTCGGATTGTTTGACGGCACCAGCGTCAGCACAATTGCGCCAATCATGGCAACCAGCAAAATCGCCCCCGCCGCTTGGAAGAAATAAACATATTCCGTGTAAAGCACGCGCCCCAACGCCTCGGCATTGGTCATGCCCTCCGGTGTCGCTTGCGGCAGCGGGTTGGCATCGACCAGAGATGATGACGCGCCAAATACCAGCAGCAATTCAAGCAGCAATATCAGTCCTACCGTTGCACCAATGGGCATATATTGCAAAAAGCCCTCGCTCAATTCGGCGAAGTCAATATCCAGCATCATCACGACAAACAGGAACAATACAGCGACCGCACCGACATAAACGACGACAAGGATAAGCGCCAGAAATTCAGCCCCCAACAGCACGAAAAGACCGGCCGAGTTGAAAAAGGTCAGAATGAGGAACAGCACCGAATAAACCGGATTGCGCGATGAGATGACCATAAAGGAACTGGCAACCGCGACCGTCGCGAATAGATAAAAGGCGAGTGAGGTAAGTGTCATAATGTTCTACCGGTAAGGCGCGTCCAATTCGATATTCTTGGCAATCTCGACTTCCCAACGGTCGCCATTGGCCAGCAGTTTTTCTTTGTCGTAAATAAGTTCTTCGCGGGTTTCGGTCGCGAACTCAAAATTCGGCCCTTCGACAATCGCATCAACCGGGCAAGCCTCTTGGCAGAAACCGCAATAAATGCATTTCACCATGTCAATGTCATAGCGCACAGTGCGGCGTGTGCCGTCATTATTACGCGGGCCCGCCTCAATGGTGATGGCTTGCGCGGGGCAGATTGCCTCGCATAACTTGCAGGCAATGCAGCGCTCTTGCCCGTTGGGGTAACGGCGCAGCGCGTGCTCACCGCGAAAACGCGGGGATAGCGGGCCTTTTTCATATGGATAGTTGATGGTCGCTTTGCGGCCAAAGAAATAGCCCATGGCCAGCTTCAATGCGCCGACAAATTCAGCGAGAAACAATGAGCGTGCGGTGCGGTCTAACCAAGCCATTTGCGTCCCCTATGAAGCCATGCCGAAATATTGCAGGAAGCCGGCCGTCAGCACGACCCAAACCAATGTCAGCGGCAGGAATACTTTCCAGCCCAAACGCATTAACTGGTCATAGCGATAGCGCGGCACGATGACTTTGGTCATGGCAAACATGAAGAACATCAGACCCATTTTCAAAATGAACCAGACCACGCCCGGCACCCAATTAAACGGCGCGATATCGACGGGCGGCAGCCAGCCCCCGAGGAACAAAATCGTGCACATGGCGCACATCAAGACAATATTTGCCAATTCGCCAATCATGAAGACGACATAAAGCGTCGATGAATATTCGGTCATAAAACCGGCAACCAGCGCGCTTTCATCTTCCGGCAAATCAAAAGGCGGTCGATTGGTTTCGGCCAGGGCAGAGATAAAGAAGACGACAAACATCGGGAATAATGGCACAGCAAACCAAACGGTTTCTTGTGCCAGCACAATATCGGTCAAATTCAACGAACCGACGCAGAGTAATACGGTGATAATCACCAAGCCGATGGACACTTCGTAAGAGACCATTTGCGCGGCGGAGCGCAGTGCGCCGAGGAAGGGATATTTCGAGTTGGAGGCCCAACCACCCATAATCACGCCATAAACGCCAAGCGATGAAATGGCGAAAATATACAGAATACCGACATTAATATCGGCCACCGCCCAGCCCTCATTGACCGGAATAACCGCCCAGCCCGACAGTGCCAAAAACATGGTGACAAAGGGCGCGAGAATAAAGACCGGCTTATTGGCAGTGGTCGGAATGATGATTTCTTTCAGCAAATATTTCAAAATATCGGCAAAGCTTTGCAGCAAACCGAACGGCCCGACCATGGTCGGCCCTTTGCGCAATTGCGCTGCCGCCCAAATTTTGCGATCCGCCAACATGAAGAAAGCCAGCGACACCAGCAGCGCCAAAATAATGGCCAGCGAATGCGCCGTCACAATCAAGGCCGGCCAGACATAAGTGTCGAAAAACACACTATCCATCAGTTCCGGTTCCTTCTGCGTCGCTGCGCGCGCCTTTTGCCTTGGCGCAGTCAGCCATAATGGCGGAAGCGCGGGCAATCGGATTGGTGAAGTAGAAATCGCTCACCGCATAAGCAAACGCCTCTGTGCCGAGGCCGTCATGCAACGGGGCTTGCGGTGCATCGGCAGCAATAATCTCGTCAAGCTGCGCCAAATGCGGCGCGGCTTCATTCATGGCAGCACGCAATTCGTTAAGATTGTCATAAGGCAAAGTGACATCGAGACGGGCCGACAAGGCGCGGAAAATCTTCCAATCTTCCCGCGCTTCACCGGGCGGTGTTGCCGCTTGTTCGGTCATTTGCCCGCGCCCTTCCGTATTCACATAAGTCGCTTGTTTTTCCGTATAAGCGGCAGCCGGCAAAATAACGTCAGCGCGATGCGCGCCGCGATCGCCATGACTGCCGATATAAACGACAAAAGCCTCGCCCAAAGACGCGCCGGCAATTTCATCAGCTCCGTAAAGAATGACATTTTCAAGCGCGCCGCTTTGTGCCGCCTCTTGCATGGCCGCAATATCAAAACCGCCCTCGCCGGGCACGAGACCCAAATCAAGACCGGCGACGCGCGCCGCCGCCGTATGCAGCATATTGAAGCTCGCGCCGGTTTTTTCGGCCAATTCAATGGCCGAGGCCAGAACGGCTGCGCCATCGTCGCGGGTCAAAGCGCCCTGCCCGATAAGTATCATCGGATTATTTGCGTTTTTAAGCGTATCGGCAAAGCTCTGCTTACCGGCCAGCAAATCGGCCAGCGTGTCAGCCCCTGCGCCGATAAACTCGGCCTTATAGGTCAAGTCAACCGCCTCACCGATAGATGCGATCGGGAAATTGCCTGCGAGATAGCGCTTGCGGATACGCGCATTGAGAACAGGCGCTTCGAGCCGCGGATTGCTGCCGATAAGCAAGAGCGCATCGGCTTCTTCAATACCGGCAATGCTTGCATTGAACAAATAATTGCCGCGCGGGCCGGAGATTTTCGCACCGTCTTGGCGGCAATCAACATGCGGGCTTTCGAGCGCGTCCATCAGCCCCTTCAAGGCAAATTGACCTTCGGCGCATACCAAATCACCGGCAATCGCCGCCGTTTTGTCACCCTTGCCTTTCAATTTGCTTTCGACCAAATCAAAGGCCTCGTCCCAACCGGCAGGCACAAGTTTGCCATCACGGCGAATAAACGGGCGATCGAGGCGTTGTGTATTCAGCCCGTCCCATACAAAACGTGATTTGTCCGACAGCCATTCTTCATTCACATCATCATGGTTGCGCGGCATGATGCGCATGGCTTCGCGGCCGCGCATATCAACGCGAATATTGCTGCCCAGCGCATCCATCACATCAATGGTTTCAGTTTTGCGCAATTCCCACGGGCGTGCTGTAAAGGCATAAGGCCGCGAGGTCAGCGCGCCGACCGGGCATAAGTCAATCACATTGCCGGACAGCTCGCTGTCCAGCGAGGCTTCCAGATAGGTGGTGATTTCCATATCTTCGCCGCGACCGATAGCACCGATTTCCGGCACACCGGCAACTTCTTGTGCAAAGCGCACGCAGCGCGTGCAATGAATGCAGCGCGTCATAATGGTTTTGACGAGCGGCCCCATATTCTTGTTTTCAACAGCGCGTTTATTGTCTTCAAAGCGGCTGGCATCGCCGCCAAAACCGAGCGCTTGGTCTTGCAAATCGCATTCGCCGCCCTGGTCACAAATCGGGCAATCGAGCGGATGGTTGATAAGCAGAAATTCCATCACCCCTTCGCGCGCGGTCTTCACCGTGTCGGAAGTGGTGCTGACCACCATATCGGGCGCGACCGGCATCGCGCATGAAGCAACCGGCTTGGGCGCGTTTTCAACTTCGACCAGACACATGCGGCAATTACCGGCAACCGACAGGCGCTCGTGATAACAAAAGCGCGGAATTTCAGCGCCCGCTTCTTCGCACGCCTGCATAATGGTTGTGCCCGACTCGACTTCGACCTCTACGCCGTCAACGGTGACTTTCAGCATATCACTCATTACTCAGCAGCCTCCTGCATCGGGCCATTGGCCAAACGCTCTTCAATCACCGGACGGAAATGGCGAATAAGCCCTTGCACCGGCCAAGCGGCGGCATCGCCCAGCGCACAAATCGTGTGGCCTTCAATTTGTTTGGTCACTTGCAGCAGCATGTCGATTTCTTTCGGCTGGGCGCGGCCTGCTGCCATGCGCTCCAAGACCCGCCACATCCAGCCCGTGCCTTCACGGCATGGCGTGCACTGGCCGCAGCTTTCATGCTTGTAGAAATGTGAGATACGGGCAATCGCTTTAATAATATCGGTCGATTTATCCATCACAATCACCGCCGCCGTGCCGAGGCCCGATTCAACCTCTTTCAGACTGTCAAAATCCATCAGCACTGTGTCGCAAATTTCTTTCGGCAAAAGCGGCACGGAGGAACCGCCCGGAATGACGGCCAGCAAATTATCCCAACCACCGCGCACGCCACCGGCGTGTTTCTCCAGCAATTCCTTCAGCGGAATGCCCATTTCTTCCTCAACATTGCACGGATTATTGACATGACCGGAAATGCAAAATAGCTTGGTGCCGGTATTGCCTTCGCTGCCCAATCCGGCGAACCAGCTACCGCCGCGGCGGCAAATGGTCGGCGCGACAGCGATGCTTTCGACATTATTCACCGTGGTCGGGCAGCCATACAGCCCCATATTGGCAGGGAAAGGCGGCTTCAAACGCGGCTGGCCTTTTTTGCCCTCGAGGCTTTCAATCAATGCGGTTTCTTCGCCGCAAATATACGCGCCCGCGCCGTGATGAACGTAAATATCGTAATCCCAACCGGAACCGGCAGCATTTTTGCCAAGCAGTCCGGCGTCATAGGCTTCATCAACGGCGCGTTGCAGGGCTTCGCGCTCGCGAATAAATTCGCCGCGGACATAAATATAACAAGCATGTGCGCCCATGGCGAAACCGGCCAGTAAACAGCCTTCCAGCAGCTTGTGCGGTTCGTGGCGCATAATATCGCGGTCCTTACATGTGCCCGGCTCGGACTCATCGGCATTCACAACCAAATAATGCGGGCGGCCATCGCTTTCTTTCGGCATGAAAGACCATTTCAAACCGGTCGGAAAACCCGCACCGCCGCGTCCGCGCAAACCGGAGGCCTTGACTTCATCAATCACCCAATCGCGGCCTTTTTTTATCAACTCAGCCGTATTATCCCAGTCACCGCGCGCTTTTGCCGAGGCCAAATCTGCCCCTTCAAAGCCGTAAATATTCTGAAAAATCCGATCTTCATCGCGCAGCATTATGTGTCACCCTTCAAAACGGTTAAGCCCCCTTCGGGCTCTGACGCGCGACGACTGTTCTGCGGACCGGTCGCGACTTCATTGCCCTGGCGCAAATCATTCAAGATTTGCTCGAATGTTTCAGCCGTCAGGTCTTCGTAAAAATCTTCATTAATTTGCACCATGGGCGCATTAACACAGGCACCCAAGCACTCAACCTCAAGCCAACTCAGCTTGCCGTCTTCGGTAATCTCGCCCTGCTCGCCAATCATGTTGCGGCACACCTCTTTCAAATCATCAGCCCCACGCAACCAGCATGGCGTGGTGCCGCAAAGCTGTACAAAATGCTCACCGACCGGCGAGAGATTGAACATGGTGTAAAAAGTCGCCACTTCGAGGGCGCGGATGTAAGGCATATCCAGCATATCGGCAACATGACGAATGGCCGGCTCGGGCAGCCAGCCACCGGCTTGCTTTTGCGCTTGCCACAAAAGCGGAATGATTGCGCTGGCTTGGCGGCCTTCAGGATATTTGGCAATTTGTCCTTCGGCCCAACTTATATTCTCGGGCGTGAAGGCAAATTCGCTCGGCTGCTCTTCATTAAGGCGGCGCACACTCATCGGTCAACCTCCCCAAACACAATGTCGAGCGAACCGAGAATGGCAGACACATCGGCCAGCATATGATCGCGGCTCAGATAGTCGAGTGCATGCAAATGCGCAAAACCCGGCGCGCGAATTTTACAGCGATAAGGCTTATTGGAGCCATCGCCGACCAAATAAACGCCGAATTCGCCTTTCGGCGCTTCCACAGCGGCATAAACCTCGCCTTCCGGCACGTGATAGCCTTCCGTGTAAAGTTTAAAATGGTGAATCAATGCTTCCATTGACTGTTTCATTTCAGCGCGCTTCGGCGGCACGATTTTGCCGTCCTGCGACGACACCGGCCCGTCGGGCATATTGGCGATGCACTGGCGCATGATTTTCACGCTCTCGCGCATTTCGTCCATACGCATCACATAACGGTCATAGCAGTCGCCGTTTTTGCCGACCGGCACGGAAAATTCCATATCGTTATAAGCCTCATAAGGCTGGCTGCGACGCAAATCCCAAGCCAAACCGGCACTGCGCGCCATCACGCCGCTCATGCCCCAATTCATCACATCCTCTTGTGTCACAACACCGATATCGACATTGCGCTGTTTAAAGATACGGCTATTGGTCAGCAGACCTTCAATATCGTCCAGCACGGTAAGGAAGTGGTCGCAAAACGCGTCAATATCGTCCAGCAAATCTTGCGGCAAATCCTGATGCACACCGCCGGGACGGAAATAAGCGGCGTGAAGCCGCGCCCCGCAAGCACGCTCATAAAAAATCATCAGCTTTTCGCGTTCTTCAAAGCCCCACGTAATCGGCGTCAGCGCACCGACATCAAGCGCTTGCGTGCAGACATTCATCAAATGATTGAGAATCCGGCCAATCTCGCAATACAGCATGCGGATATATTGTCCGCGCTTGGGCACTTCAATGCCCAGCATGCGTTCTACCGCCAAGGCAAAAGCATGCTCTTGGTTCATCGGCGACACATAATCAAGACGGTCAAAATACGGCACGCTTTGCAAATAGGTTTTATGCTCAATCAGCTTTTCCGTGCCGCGATGCAGCAGGCCGATATGCGGGTCAACGCGCTCAACGCGCTCGCCGTCCAAATCCATCACCAGACGCAGCACACCATGCGCGGCCGGATGCTGCGGGCCGAAATTAATGGTAAATTTGCGGTCATCATCAGGGTTTTGAGTGACTTGTGACATCGCTAACCCTCCTGCCCGTCTTGTTCGGCTTTTTCATCGCCTGGCAACAGACCGGCGGCCTGTGCGCCTTCCCACGGGCTTTCAAAATCGAAATCACGAAATTCTTGCACCAGTGAAACCGGCTCTTGAATGACTTTTTTGCTGTCATCGCAATAGCGCACTTCAACATGGCCGGTCAGAGGAAAATCTTTGCGTAACGGATATCCCTCAAAACCGTAATCGGTCAGCAGACGACGCAGGTCCGGATGGCCGGAAAACAAAATGCCGTACATGTCAAAAGCTTCGCGCTCATACCAATTGGCGACATCGAACAGCCCCGTCACACTCGGCACTTGCGTTTCTTCACCGGCTTGCAATTTGACGCGGATACGGCTGTTTCGGGTCATTGACAGCAAATGATAGACGACATCAAAACGCAAAGGACGATTTGGGTAATCCGCCCCGCATATGTCAATCAACTGGGTGAAGGCGCAATCCGGGTCGTCGCGCAAAAACCGCAAAACGGGCTCGATGTTGCCGGGGTTTACGTCCAATGTCAGTTCGCCGAAATTTACTGCGTGTCCGGCCAGCTTGTCTCCAAGACCGACGGTGATATGCTCAGCGAGGTTTTGCAAGTCCGACATAATGACCCTACCGTTCAATCGTACCGGTGCGGCGAATTTTCTTTTGCAGCAGCAAAATGCCGTAAAACAGGGCTTCCGCTGTTGGCGGACAGCCCGGCACGTACACGTCAACCGGCACAACGCGGTCACAGCCGCGCACCACGGAATATGAATAATGGTAATAGCCGCCACCATTGGCGCATGAACCCATAGAAATGACGTAACGTGGCTCCGGCATTTGGTCATAAACCTTACGCAGTGCCGGTGCCATTTTATTGGTCAGTGTTCCGGCCACAATCATCACATCAGACTGGCGCGGACTGGCGCGCGGAGCGACACCATAACGTTCAATATCAAGACGCGGCATTTGAATATGCATCATCTCAACGGCACAACAGGCCAAACCGAACAGCATCCAGTGCAGCGAACCGGTGCGCGCCCAATTAATCAAATCTTCTGATGAGGCCAGCACAAACCCTTTATCAGCAAGCTGGTCGGAAACCTGCTCGTAATACGGGTCGGCCATCGGGGCGGGCAGGTTTTTCTTAAACTGGTTAAAGTCTTGCTCTGACATGCTTCCTGCTCCCCGACTTTAACCCCAATCAAGCGCGCCTTTGCGCCATTCATAGGCAAAGCCGATAGTAAGCACGGCTAGGAAAAACATCATTGACCAGAACCCGAAAAGCCCGACATCGCCAAAGGCGACAGCCCACGGGAAGAGAAAAGCCACTTCGAGGTCAAAAATAATGAACAAAATGGCGACCAGATAAAACTTAACATCAAACTTCATGCGCGCATCGTCAAAGGCTTCAAAACCGCACTCATAAGGTGCGTTTTTTTCAGGGTCCGGATTAGACGGCGCGACGAGCGCGGGAACAAGCAAAAGAGCAGCAGTTATGACAGCGGAAAGACCCATGAAAATGAGTATCGGATAGTAACTGACCAGCAAATCATGCATCGCTTTTTCTCTTTCGATTAGCGGCTAACAAGACCTAGAAGACTCGCCTTATTGGCGCGGAGTATAGTAGCCCTTCGGTGGTTTGCAATAGCTATTCAAGCAGTTTTTTATGTCATTTTTTTCGGCCATTTTCTGCCCTAAAATAGCCAATGCGTCCATTTGTCAGCGTCATTTCAAAAGCGCCATTTCAAGGCCAGGGAAAATGAATTTTCATCGCTATCATCATCGCCGCTCAACCCTTTAACACTCAGACTGGCAGTCATGTCATTGTTAATCTCGTAATCAACACCCAGCGCCGCCGAGGTAAGCGTAACCGCGTCAGTATCAACGGCTGTCGATTGCGCCGCCCCCTGCACGGAATATGAGAAATTCGTGCCTGAACCTATCTCAGAAATACTTTGTTCAAATTCAAGAAAAGCCCGGATATTCTTCCGCGAATAAGGGTTGAGGCGCTCATATTCCACTTTCAAGCGCCCGCCAACCGAGCTTGATTGCAAATCGCTGCCCGCGGTGGAGACATAATCTTGCTCCGAATAGCCGTCATTATTTTCGCTGTGAAACGAGCCGCCAAGCCCGACCTCCAGATTAATACGGTGCGGATTGCGCCGCGTCAGCTTGCCCTTCTTGCCCCAGACGCGCATGTCAAACAATGCCTCATAGGCTGTATCGAGATATATTGTGTCGAAAGAGGATTCAAGGTTGAAGCGCCCATCGCTCACCGTATTTGACAGAACCAATCGCGACATATCGGTCTGGCCGATGCCCGCCAAAGCCATAGCGGAAAGAGAAAACGGCCCAATAGCCAGCAAATCACTGAAGCCGAAACCTGCTGCCTGATAGCTTTTGTCCATTGTGAAAGTGTTCTCATCAAGTTCGAATGAAGCTTCCTGAACCACCAAAATCAATTCGGCCTCGAACCAATCAAACACCGATTGTTGAAAGGTTTGCACAAAGCCATTGCGATCGCCCTCAAGTGCAAATTGACGGCCGGGCCGACGCTCATCTTCCATTTCATCGGCGAAAGCAAAAGAGCGAAAACCGCCCTTGCCGCCAAAACGGCCTAATTGCCGCCAAATATTGCGCGTGCCTTGAGCGTGATGTGCATGAATAAGAGGCGTAGCCTGCAAATTTGTAATTGCAGGCGAAAAGCCCGCGCCATCAGTTTTTTCGACATTATTCAAAAAGAAACGAAATTGCTCGGTCGGAAATTCATAATAGTAGCTGGCATTGGCAACACCGGTCAGATTGACCCGATGTTTTTCATCATCCGTGTAATCCGTCCCCGTATCGAGCGGCAAGATTGTGCCGACAATAATAGCGCCGTCGGAAAGATTGACTGTTGAACCACGCCCTTCCAAAGCAATCGCCACGGGCTCTGCTCCTCCTGCCGATACCGAACCCGAAATGCCGATAACCGAAGACGCGCCTGCCAAAATGGCCGGCGATGCGGTTGCACTGATAACACCGCTATTGGTAATAGCCGCTCGTGCACCGCTCATATTGACCGCGAGCGCGCCATTATCGGCGATGATTGAGCCGGCATTTGTCAACGTGTAAGTCTGACCCGTCGCCGCACCAATATCGGCATGAAAAGCGCCTGATGCGGCGCGAATAATGCCGCTTGCCGAATTGGTAAATTGTGGTTCAGGAGTGCTCGCATCAACAACAAAATTGCTGAAACGCACCGCATTATTGCCACTGGCCTCAATGCGCCCGCTATTGGTGAAGACCGTTTCATTGCCGCCCCAGCTGGCAAAAGCATTGTCGCCCGCAGTTACTTCAATCGTCCCGCTATTCACTACATTCACCGCATCGGTGAAACCGGATAAGGCAACCGCATCGCCTGTTCGGCTGGTTATGGTGCCGAGATTGTCAAAATCGAGAGACGGGTCGGCCAGTTGATGGTCGGCATAAATGGCATTTGTGCCATTCGAGGAAATCCGGCCCGTACTCAAATTTTCAATCGCCAATTCGCCGCCAAATCCGGTAAGACGCAATACATGATCCGCCGATTGGGCGGTGGCCGAAATTGTGCCGCCATTGGAGAAATCAAGCCGCGCATTATTGGTCGCCGGTGAGAGGATAATTGTATCATCGGCCGCCGTAATGGTCGCCATATTGGCATTAGAAAAGTTCAGCGCAGCCTCAAAATCGGCCAATGACACGGCAGCATTACCGGTCGCGCTGATTGTGCCGCCAGCATTATTATTGAAATCTACCTGATGATTGCCAATGCCCGAAAAGTTGACAGTCGAGGCACCTGCAGTGGCACGAATGGATCCGCCATTGTCGAAATTCACCTGCTCGTTAATGTCGAGCAATGTCACGGTCTCGCTGTCCGCATCAATGCGCCCGCCCGATTGATTGGTGAAAACGACCATCTCGTTTCCGGCCAGTGATGCGTCGTTCATATCGACATAAATGGCGCGGGTGCCCGCCGTCTCGATGACACCGCTATTGGTCATTGAAAAATCGGCCGAAACCTCGCTCAGATTTATCAAATGATCGGCCGCATTATCGGTGATGCTTAAAGTGCCACTATTGGTTATGCGCGTGACTGCTCCATCTATATCTTCCAGCAATAGCAGCTTATTATCGGCGCTAATCGTGCCGCTATTGGTAAGAGTAAAACTGGTTATATCCGCGCTGTCGCCTTTTAAATAAATCGCGGTATCACCCAAAGCCTGAATGCTGCCCGAAGCGGCATTTGTAATGCTGACGGCATTGGCACCGATATCGGTAATGCGAATGGCGTTATTGCCTTCCACGGCAGAGGCGGTTGATGTCGCCTCACTACCGGCAATAATTGAGCCGCTATTGTTCAGGGTGAAGCTGGCCACTGTGGCGTCGAGGAATATTGTGCCGCCGCTATTGGCATCGCTATTGGCCAAAATATTGCCGACCGAACTAATGGCCGATGAGGCACCATTGGTGATGGAAATGGCATTGACCGAAGCCGCCAATTCACCATGAATGGCGGCCGGCGCATCGCCAACCTCTGTGGTGCCGGCCATAATGACCCCAAGATTTGAAAGCACCATGCTCGTGCCGGAAAGCCCGTCGAGCAGCAGCGCATAATTGCCACCGGCTGCAATTATGCCGTCATTGCTGATGGACGAAACGGTGGAGTCGCTCAAATCAACCGCATTATCCTCTGTGGTGGTGATAATGCCGCTATTGCTGAACGTCACATTATCGTTGCCGCCGTTAAAGTCGTTAATCATTATGGTGTTGCTGACGGCGTTGGAAATAATACCCGAGGCGGAATTGGTGAATGCAAGCGTTGCATCAGCACCCGTTTCCTTAATCATCCGCATCGTATAAGTCGTCGCGTCCGGATCCGGATGAAGCCCGTCAAAATCTTGTGTCGCCGAAATCAATAAGTCGTTATCGACCACAATCGCGCCGCTCAAATCCGTCAAATCAATCGTCTGGTCAAGCGCTGAAATCGCGCCGCTATTGGTGAATTTCAAATCACTAACCGCGCTGGCGGCTAAAGCGAATTGACGGCCCGCCGACAATATACCGGAATTGGTCAGGCAATAGCTGCTGTCAGCCGCATCGGCATCGCAGGCCAGCCCCTCAACCAGCAGCGCATGATCGGTCGATGATTGGATTGTGCCGCTATTGGTGATGGTGCTTTCATCATCTACCGCACCGCTGCGATTGAGGCGCACGGTGAAATTATCCGTCGCGGTCGCGTCAGCATCATTAACTGTCTGAACTGAAGAAATCGTGCCTGCATTTGAGAAAGTGATTTTCCCGCCAATGGTTTCCATATTGACGGTGCGGTCGCGCGCATCAATCAAACCGGCAGTGCTTTCAAAGGAAATGTCTCCAGAAGTGGCAGTCAAGGCAATGGCACGCTCACTGAACAATTCCGGCGTGGTGCGGCGCGCGCGAATACTGCCTGCATTGGTCAATGAAATATTGCCGGTGACGCCCGAAGCCGCAATGGCAAGCCCGGTTTCTGCAATAATCGAAGCACCCC
Organism: Alphaproteobacteria bacterium; assembly: GCA_949498175.1. GTDB lineage: Bacteria > Pseudomonadota > Alphaproteobacteria > RS24 > RS24 > UBA8337. The sequence continues at coordinate 17,625 of CATDDF010000023.1, forward strand.
CGGCATTGGAAATATTGATGTCGCCGTTGACATTATCCATCAAAATTGCGTTTGAACCGGTCGCTCTGATTTCTCGACTGCCTGAGGTTGTAGCAACCGGTGACCCGGAAGCATTCAGGTTATACCCATTGAAAATTTCAATGGCAGTTGCCGTGCTGGCAGAGGCACCGGTCAAATCAATGGCGTCTTGATTGCTGGTAATTGATCCGGAATTGACCAATCGAAAATAACCGGCGAGATTTTGTAAATTTAAGGCGCGGTTATTGCCATTTCCGACAGCACCTGCATTGGTCAAAAAGACTAGGCCTTCCGCACCGCTGCCGTTAATCGTGTCATTCGTGCCGCTGTCAGTGGTCGATACGCTGCCCGTATTGGTTATGTCGAGCCGACCGCCGTCAAGGGTCGAAAAATCCAGCGCATCGCTGGTGGTCGCGCTGATGGTTCCATTATTGGTAATATGAACATCAATCTCACCGCCGGCAGCATTTGTGTCCTCAATTATAAAAGCGGAGTTGGTGTCGGCACTGATTGTGCCGCTATTGACGATCTCGATATCTATTTTTTCGCTGGCCGAGCTATTGCCTATTTCCAATCGCTCTATCGAGCCATTATTGCTGATGAAAGAAGCCGGATTGGTAACATTATTTGCGGTCAGCGTGCCAATAGCCGATCCGGTGTCTAAAGTAGCCCGCAAATCAACCGTGCCCGAAAAATCAACCGTACCGAGCGTGCCCGTATTGGTGAAAGTCAGACCATTCGAAATATTCCGCGCGTCAATGGCAGTACCGTCAGCTCCATTGGTCAGATTGATACCGGATGCATTTAGCAAATCAATATTTGTGAAACTGCCCGATTGCAGCGTGATGCCGGCATCGACAGCGCTGGCCATACGTAGCGCGCCGAGTGTCGCCGAAGCATAAACCTCAGAACTGGTTCGGGTATCGCCAATATCAGCCGTCGATGTAAGCACGAAATTGGATGCACCGCGCAAATCAACCTCATCAATCTGACCGGCCAGTGTCAAATCCGCATTTGAAACGGCATTGGCATCGCCAAGATTGAGCAAACCGTCGATTTCTACGGCGCTGCCCAGACTGAAAACAATATTGCTTGCCCCCGCCGTCGCTTCAATATTGCCACGCACCTGCCCCGAGAAATTGATGATTTGTTGGGTTGTCAACGAACCGCCGACAAAAGTGAATCCGTCATCATCGAAATAATTTTCTGTTGGGCTGGTTTCCGTGCGCGTTGTTTGTTCCGTGCGGTCAATAGACCCATCATCAAACGGGTCGGTGTCGTCATAGTTCGTACTCACGGCATCGGTTCTCGAAACGCCACCGATACAAATGCCCGCAATGTCGATGTCATAGTCGCCGATATCGTTAATATCTTGCCAGTTGTCGAAAATATGAACTTCTGATGGTGCGAGTAAGCGCGTTCCGGTTTCAACGGCATCGCGTGCCGGAATCGTCCCATCGGTCATGGCTTCCGTATCGGGTGACACATTAATCTCACCAATCCCAATGGCATCGTCACCGCCAACAGGGTCATCATCGGTAAAGCAATAGCCCGGCGAAAGGCTTTGAATGGCGCGGGTAGGCGTGCCGACCACGACTTGTGCAAACGCCAATTGAGGGCGTAAGGCAAGAACCAGACACACCGCAAAAACGATGAAGAAAATACGCAACATCGACAAGGCAAAACCCTTCACACAGACCAAAAAAATCTAGCCCGATTCTAGGGTTTAAGATTGCAACAATTCAGTAAAAGAATGTGGATATGGCGGGAGTGACGGGACTCGAACCCGCGACCTCCGGCGTGACAGGCCGGCGCTCTAACCAAACTGAGCTACACC
>CATDDF010000024.1 GCA_949498175.1 Alphaproteobacteria bacterium
ATGAGCAGACGCGCCAGCCCTTCAAAGCCGTCAGGGCGCGCGCGCATGGGCGGGACACCATATTCGCCATAGGCGGCGGCCAAGTGTTTGTCGTTTTCGGCCAAATGATCGAGGGCGGCCTGCAGCTGTTTTTTTGTTTTATATGATTGCATTGCACCGCATTATGGCGCAGGAAAAAGCGCTATGAAAGATGAAAAGCCCTCAGTAAATGGCTTTGTCACCCGTTTTGCGCCAAGCCCCAATGGCTGGCTGCATTTGGGACATGCCTATTCCGCCCTTATCGGCGCGCGTAATGCTCGAGAAGTGGGTGGGCAATTTCTTTTGCGTATTGAAGACATTGATGTAGGCCGTGCGCGCCCGCATTTTGTCGAGGGCATTTACCAAGACCTTGAATGGCTGGGGCTGAACTGGCCCGAACCGGTGATGGTGCAATCGACGCGCTTTGAGGTTTATGAAGCGGCTTTGACCAAGCTGCGCGCGCAAGGTCTGGTCTATCCATGTTGGGCGACGCGGCGCGAAATTTTGGCCGCCATTGAAGACAAAAAAGACTGGCCGCGTGACCCGGATGGCGCGCCTTTATATCCCGGCCTGTATCGCGATTTGGCTGACAGCCAGCGCAAAAAATTAATGTGGGAAGGCACGCCTTATTGTTGGCGGCTTGATATGGAAAAAGCGCTGGCGCAAGTTCAAGAGCCCTTAAGCTATTGCGAGCGTGGCAGCGGCACGGCAGAAATCATGCCGCTCGATGCGGCGCTCTATGGCGATGTGGTGCTGGCGCGCAAGGATGTGCCGACCAGCTATCATTTGGCCGTGGTGGTCGACGATGCGGCGCAACATGTCAGCCAAGTGACGCGCGGACGCGATTTGCAAAGCGCCACGGCCATTCATGTCTTATTGCAAAAGCTGCTCGGCTTGTCGCAACCCGATTATCTGCATCACCCACTGGTGCGCGACACAAGCGGGCGGCGCTTGTCCAAACAGGCCGGCGATGCCGGCTTTCGCGATTTGCGCCAAGCGGGTATGCGCCTTGATGAAGTGTTGGCGCTGCTGCCGGCGCCGTTCGGATCAGCTGCGTAAAGCGCAAGCCTGCCCTGCGGCACTCTATTTATCGCCTGCGGCACTTTGCGGGGCGGCTTGGCTTGCCAAGTTGTCAAAAAGCGATACTGTCAGGCTCATGAGTGCTGCTGAAGACATAAAAGCCGGCGAAAACGACGCATTATTGGCGCATATGGCCGCTTTACCGCCGATTTTGGAGGATATGCGTGTCGCGTTAGCAACCCCCTTGCCACCGGGGGCGGCGCAATTTTGCGCGCATGGCCGTGCTTGGGCCGCCACTTATGTCGAAACCGTGCAGCAAATGGTCGAATATGCCGAGACGATGAGCGCGACCGGCAGGTTCGGCATGATGGAAGAGCATTTGACGCTGATACTTGTCGGTGAATATCTCAATCAATTGCATTACGGCCTGCCGATGAGCCAGGGCGAAATCGTGCGCCCTGCCGATTTGGGCCTTGTGCATTTGCCCGGCCATGACCATGAAGCGGTCAAAGCGCTGATGCGCGATGGCAATATGGCACAGCGCCGCCGCGCCGTGGCTGCACATATGGTTGCGACCGGTATCACCGAAGCCGATGCCGGGCTCGATGAGACGCATCAAATCATGCGCGACCAATTTCGCCGTTTTGCCGATGAAAAAGTCGCGCCTTTCGCCCATCAATGGCATTTGGACGATGCGCTGATACCGCTTGCGCTGATTGATGAATTGGCGGCATTGGGCGTGTTCGGCCTGACCGTTCCCGAAGCATTTGGCGGTTTGGGGCTGGGTAAGCAAGCCATGTGCGTGGTCTCGGAAGAATTGTCGCGCGGATATATCGGTGTGGGCTCTTTGGGGACGCGCACCGATATTGCCGGTGAACTGATTTTGCAAAACGGCACACAAGAGCAAAAGCAAAAATATTTGCCGGCGATTGCCGATGGCAGCTTATTGCCGACCGCCGTTTTCACCGAACCCAATACCGGCTCCGATTTGGCCAGTCTGGCGACGCGGGCCGAAAAAACCGATGACGGCTATAAAATTATCGGTGCCAAGACATGGATTACCCATGGTGCGCGCGCCGATATGATGACGCTTTTGGCGCGCACCGATATGAATAATAAAGGGCATGGCGGTCTTACCATGTTTCTCGCTGAAAAACCGCGCGGCACGGAAGATGAGCCGTTTCCCGCTGATGGCATGCAGGGTGGTGAAATTGGTGTGCTGGGATATCGCGGCATGAAGGAATATGATATCGGCTTTGACGGCTTTGCCGTGCCCGAAGAGGCGGTATTGGGTGGCGAGACCGGCAAAGGTTTCAAGCAATTGATGCAAACTTTTGAAAGCGCGCGTATTCAAACCGCGGCGCGCGCCATTGGCGTGGCGCAAAATGCGCTGGAATTGGGTTTTGCCTATGCCAATGAGCGACAGCAATTCGGCACGGCGATTTTTGATTTTGAGCGCGTCGCCGGAAAATTGGTGATGATGGCGGCGGAAATTTTGGCGGCGCGGCAATTGGCCTATTTTGCGGCGCGTACAAAAGACGCCGATAAACGCTGCGATGTCGAGGCCGGTATGGCGAAATTGCTGGCCGCAAGGGTCGCTTGGGCGGCTGCCGATAATGCGTTGCAAGTGCATGGCGGCAATGGTTTTGCCCTGGAATATCCCATTAGCCGCGTGTTGTGCGATGCGCGCATATTGAATATTTTTGAGGGGGCGGCGAAAATCCAAGCCGATATTATTGCCCGCCATTTGGCACAATAGGGACGGAGCTCTTATGTCATTTGTCAATTATCTCATCCCCATTGGCCTGATTGCCGTGACGCTGGTTTTGCTGGCCGGATTGGCCAATATGTTGCGCGGCGGCGAAGCCTCCATGTCACAAAAACTGATGCGCTGGCGCGTTGGCCTGCAATTTGCCACCGTGGTTTTGGTGATGCTCGGCTTTTATCTGTCAGGACGCTAAATGGTGAAATTGACCAAAATTTATACGCGCAGCGGCGATGATGGCAGCACCGCTTTGGCCGACGGCACGCGCCGCGCCAAGCATGATGCGCGCATTGCCGCCTATGGCGCGGTCGATGAGACCAATGCCGCTTTGGGCATGGCGCGGCTTTATACCAAAGACCATGCGGCACTCGATGCTGTTTTGGCGCGGCTGCAAAATGATTTGTTCGATTTGGGTGCCGATTTGGCAACGCCGGATGATGTCGATTTCGAGGCTTTGCGTATCACCCCGGCGCAAGTGGCACGGCTGGAAAGCGAAATAGATACGCTCAATGAGAAATTACAGCCCTTGGACAGTTTTGTGCTGCCGGGCGGGACCGAAGCGGCGGCACATTTGCATTTGGCGCGCACGCTGATGCGGCGCGCTGAACGGCGTTTGAGCGCCGCCATGGAGACGGGTGACGGGTTTTCCGAAGCGGCGCGGCAATTTATCAATCGCGCTTCCGATTTATTGTTTGTTGCGGCGCGCACGGCCAATGAAAATGGAAAAAAAGACGTAAAATGGGTGCCCGGCGCCAATCGGTAGCATAGGCGATGCGCGTTTTGACGCAGGGGCTGCGCGGCTCGTCAATTGACTTATTTCGGCCAAATGCGTAATTAAATGCCCAGATACGCCCCGAATAGAAGAGCCGGGCGGTTTTTGTGGAGAGACCATTATGAAAATTCTTGTCCCCGTCAAACGCGTGGTTGACTATAATGTCAAAATTCGCGTCAAGCCGGACCAAACGGGCGTTGATTTGGCCAATGTCAAAATGTCGATGAATCCGTTTTGCGAGATTGCCGTTGAAGAAGCGGTGCGCCTGCAAGAGGCCGGAACCGCAACCGAAATCATTGTTGTTTCCGTCGGCCCTGCGCAAGCGCAAGAAACCATTCGAACCGCTCTGGCAATGGGTGCCGATCGCGGAATTTTGGTCAAAACCGATGATGAGCTTGAGCCTTTGGGCATTGCCAAAGTGCTAAAAGCCGTGGTGGAGGCCGAAAGCCCCGATTTGGTCATTCTCGGCAAGCAAGCGATTGACGGCGATAATAACCAAACCGGTCAAATGCTCTCGGCGCTGCTTGGCTGGTCGCAAGGCACATTTGCCTCTGAACTGGGCATTGACGGTGATAAGATCAATGTCACGCGCGAGATTGATGGCGGCCTACAAAGCGTCAAACTGGCCATGCCGGCCATCATCACCACCGATTTGCGCTTGAATGAGCCGCGCTACGCCTCGCTGCCCAATATTATGAAAGCCAAGAAAAAGCCGATTGATGAAAAAGAATTGGCCGAATATGGCGTCGATGCGGCGCCGCGTCTGGAAATCGTCAAAGTGGCCGAGCCGGCCGAGCGCGAAGCCGGTGTGAAAGTTGAAACCGTCGGCGAATTGGTCGACAAGCTGAAAAACGAAGCAGGAGTTTTGTGATGAATACGCTGCTGATAGCTGAACATAATAATGAGACCCTGGCCGATGCGACGGTGAAAGCCGTCACCGCTGCCGCGCAAATGGGCGGGGAATGCCATGTGCTGGTCGCCGGCAGTGGTTGTGCTGCGGTGGCTGATGCCGCCGCCAAGCTGGACGGTGTGGCCAAAGTCTTGCTCGCCGATGACGCGCAATATGAAAAGCAATTGGCCGAACCGATGGCGGCTCTGGTCGTCAGCATGGCCGATGGCTATGCGACCATTGCCTCACCGGCCTCGACCAATGGCAAGAATTTCATGCCGCGCATTGCCGCACTTTTGGATTGCAGCCAAATTTCTGACATTACCGCCGTCATTGACGCCAACACATTTGAGCGCCCGATTTATGCCGGCAATGCCATTCAGACCGTCAAAGTCAATGAAGCCAAGAAGACCGTAACCATTCGCGCAACCGCTTTCCAAGCGGCCGGCGATGGCGGCAGTGCCGGCGTTGAAGCGGTCGGCGCGGCGGATAATCCGGGTCTGTCGGAATTTGTCAATGAAGAGTTGACCAAATCAGACCGTCCGGAGCTGACTTCTGCCAAAGTTGTGGTTTCCGGCGGTCGCGGCATGCAGTCGGGCGAAAATTTCCCGATGTTGGAAAAAGTTGCCGATAAGCTGGGGGCCGCTGTCGGTGCCTCGCGCGCCGCCGTCGATGCAGGTTTTGTGCCCAATGATTATCAGGTCGGGCAAACCGGTAAAGTGGTGGCGCCTGAGCTTTATATTGCCGTCGGCATTTCCGGGGCCATTCAGCATTTGGCCGGTATGAAAGATTCGAAAGTCATTGTTGCCATCAACAAAGACGAAGAAGCGCCGATTTTCCAAGTGGCCGATTACGGTCTGGTGGCCGATTTGTTCACCGCCGTGCCGGAATTGGAAGAAGAATTGGGCAAGGCCGGATTATAATCCGGCCTGTCGCCTATCCCGCGGCTCATGGCAGATATTAAAACCGTAGCGATTATCGGCGCCGGGCAAATGGGCTGCGGCATTGCGCATGTGTTTGCGCTGGCCAGTTATCGCGTCTTGCTCAATGATATTAATGCGGCACAATTAAGCGCCGGTCTCGCCACTATTGAAAAAAATCTGGCGCGCCAAGTGGCGTCGGAAAAAATCACCCAAAGCGCCGGCGATGCGGCTTTGGCCTTAATCTCAACCGGCACTGAATTGACCGCTTTGGCGGATGCTGATTTGGTCATTGAAGCGGCCAGCGAAGACGAAAATATCAAGCTGGAGATTTTGCAAGCTGTCAGCGCGCTTGTCTCGGATGACACGCTTTTGGCCTCCAACACCTCATCGATTTCCATCACCAGGCTGGCCGCGCAGACGCGCCATCCGGAAAACTTTATCGGCATGCATTTCATGAATCCGGTGCCGGTGATGCAATTGGTCGAGCTTATTCGCGGCATGGCAACCAGTGATGAAAGTTTCGAAACAGCGCAAGCGATTGTCAAAAAGCTCGGCAAAACCGCCGCCATGTCGGAAGATTATCCGGCTTTTATCGTCAATCGCATATTGTTGCCGATGATTAATGAGGCGGCGTTTGCGCTTTATGAAGGTGTCGGCTCAGTGGCGAGCATTGATGAGGCCATGCAATTGGGCGCCAATCACCGCATGGGGCCGCTGCAATTGGCCGATTTCATTGGCTTGGATACATGCGTTTCAATTATGCGTGTGCTGCAAGACGGTTTGGGCGACGATAAATATCGTCCCTGTCCGCTTTTGGTCAAATATGTTGAGGCCGGTTGGCTGGGCCGCAAAACTGGACGTGGCTTTTATGATTATGGCGGCGATACGCCGGTGCCGACGCGCTAATCGTTCAAATGATGATCCAACAGCGCATGCACTTCGGGTGCGTCCCAATCGGCTTCTCCGGCGAGGCGTCCGATTTCCAAGCCGTTCTTATCCAACAGCAACGTCGTTGGGAGGCCGATAAGGCCGACGGCGCGGGCTGACTTATAGCTTGCATCATAGAGCCGCGTGACATGTTTGACGCCCAAATCATTGAGGAATTTTTCTCCCTTGGGAGCGCCCGCGCGGTCGACCGATAGGGTGATGATGGTCACATTTTTATCTTGATAGCGCGCCGCCAGCGCATCCAATTGTGGCATTTCCTTGCGGCATGGGGCGCACCAAGTGGCCCAAAAATTGACCAGCAATAAGTCGCCCTCAAATGCAGCAAAATCGACCGCTTCGCCTTGTGCATTTTCAACGCGCAAATCGGGCAGCGGTCTGGCCGCCTCATGGGTAATGAATTTTTCCATTTGCGACGGCTTGCTTTCGTCGCTTGGCTTGCTGTATAGGGACACAGCAAGCGCGCCGGTTACAATCACGACCAAACCCAACACGCCCGCATGACGGCGGACGAATCGGGCAAATTGTGACAGACTGGCGTTGAATGACATATGAACCTCCTTAAGGGGCAGGCAATGAGTAACCGCATGTGGGGCGGCCGGTTTGGCGGCAGTCCCGATGACATAATGGAAGAAATTAACGCTTCCATCGGCTTTGACCAGCGTTTGTTTGCACAAGACATTCGCGGCTCATTGGCGCATGCGCAAATGCTTGTCAAACAAGGGATTATTTCCGCCGCGGACGGCAAGGCGATTGCCGAGGGGTTGGCCCAAATCGAAGCCGAGATTAAAGACGGCACATTTACCTTTTCGCGGGCGCTGGAAGATATTCATATGAATATTGAAGCGCGTTTGGCCGAACTTATCGGCGAGGCGGCGGGGCGGCTGCATACGGCGCGCTCGCGCAATGACCAAGTGGCGACCGATTTCAGGCTTTATGTGCGCGATGCGCTCGACCATATGGGCACGCAAATTCATGCGCTGATGGGCGTTTTGCTGAACCAAGCCGCGGCCCATGCCGACACCATTATGCCCGGTTTCACCCATTTGCAGCCGGCCCAGCCGGTGACTTTCGGCCATCATCTCTTGGCCTATGTCGAAATGCTGGCACGCGATGCCGGCCGTTTTGCCGATGCGCGGGCGCGGATGAATGAAAGCCCGCTCGGGGCCGCCGCTTTGGCCGGCACGGGGTTTGATATTGACCGCGACATGACGGCTGAAGCGCTCGGTTTTGACCGCCCCATGGGCAATAGTATGGATGCGGTTTCCGACCGCGATTTTGCGCTGGAGGCGCTGTCGGCGGCGGCCATTTGCGCTACCCATTTATCACGCCTGGCTGAAGAGATTGTTATTTTCTCCGGCCCCGCTTACGGCTTTTTTGCCCTGCCCGATGCGTTCTCCACCGGCTCGTCCATCATGCCGCAAAAGCGCAATCCAGATGCGGCTGAATTGGTGCGCGCCAAAACCGGCCGCATTATCGGCGCGCTGGGCGGCTTGATGGTGGTTATGAAAGGCCTGCCTTTGGCCTATTCGAAAGATATGCAGGAAGATAAGGAAGGCGTGTTCAATGCGCTCGACAGCCTGTCTTTGAGCTTGGCGGCGATGAGCGGCATGGTGGGCGCGCTCGGCATAAATGATGACGCCATGCGGCAAGCCGCGGGTAGCGGTTTTTCAACCGCTACGGATTTGGCCGATTGGTTGGTGCGCGAAGCGGGACTGCCGTTTCGCCAAGCCCATCATGTCACCGGGCAATTGGTGGCGTTGGCTGAAGAGAAAAATTGTGCGCTGGAAGATGTGCCGCTGGCCGATATGCAAAATATCGAAGCCGCGATTACTGAAAATATATTTTCAGTTCTGAGCGTCGATAATTCGGTCGCTTCGCGGCGTGCTTTTGGCGGCACGGCGCCCGATAATGTGCGCGCGCGCATTGTCCATTGGCAAGGCTGGTTGACGGAAAACGCGCCATCATGATGCGCCGTCTTACATCTTTCATGACCGCCTTTATGTTTGCGCTTGTCTTTGTTGCCGGCTTGACCGCATGCGGCAAGCGCGGTGAGTTGCGCTTGCCCGATAAGCAATCGCAAAGCGCGCCTTTATGGGAACAAACGCATGGATGAGTTTCGCTATCAAAAAGGCGCGCTGCATGCCGAGCAGGTTTCGATAGAGGCTTTGGCGGATGCGGTCGGCACGCCGTTTTATTGCTATTCGGCGGCAACCTTGCGCCATCATTATCACGTGCTGGATACCGCGCTGGCCGAAAACGGCTTGTCTGACCGGCTGATTTGCTATTCGGTGAAGGCCAATTCCAATCTCGCCGTGATTGCGACATTGGCGCAAATGGGCGCCGGTGCCGATATTGTCTCGCAAGGCGAATTGCACCGCGCTTTGCAGGCCGGTGTGCCGCCCGAGAAAATCGTTTTCTCGGGTGTCGGCAAAACGGCAGAAGAAATGCGCGCGGCGCTCAAGGCCGGTATTTTGCAATTTAATGTCGAAAGCCTTTCGGAGATTGACCTTTTGGCGGAAACCGCGCATGCCATGGGTAAAACCGCTGAGATAGCACTGCGTGTCAATCCCGATATTGAAGCGGGCACGCATAAAAAAATATCCACCGGCACGGCGGAGACCAAATTCGGCATTGCGTGGGAAGAGGCTGAAGCCGGTTTTGCCCATGCGCGCGCTTTGGACGGGGTTGAGGCAGTCGGCATTGATATACATATTGGCAGTCAAATCACTGATTTGATGCCGTTTCGCCGCGCTTTTGAAAAAGTCGGCGCTTTGCTGCGCGCTTTGCGCGCCGACGGGCATGATATTCGTCGCCTCGATTTGGGTGGCGGTTTGGGCGTGCCTTATGCGCGTGAAGGCGATGGCGATAATACGCTGCCCCCTGAGCCGATGGCCTATGCACAGCTGATTGCCGAAACTTTGGGAGCAAGCGGCTGCACCATTATGCTGGAGCCGGGGCGTTTGATTGCTGCCAATGCCGGTATATTGGTGACCTCAGTGGTGCGCTGCAAAGAAGGCCAAGCGAAAAACTTCATGATTGTTGATGCCGCCATGACCGAGCTGATGCGCCCGACACTCTATGATGCGTATCACCCGATTGCGCCGGTATTGGAAGATGCGGGCGCAAGCAAAAATTGGGATGTCGTCGGACCGGTCTGCGAGACCGGGGATTTTCTGGGTCTTGACCGTGCGCTGCCGGTTTTACAGCCGGGCGCACTATTGGCGATATTTGCCGCCGGGGCTTATGGGGCGGTGCTCGGCTCGGCTTATAATACGCGCCGCGCCGCACCTGAGGTTTTGGTCGATGGTAATAAATGGCAAGTGGTGCGGGCGCGCCCCGATTATGATGCGCTCTTGGCCGGCGAGGCGATTCCTGATTGGCTGTGAAAGCGGTTTGCTTTGCACCCCGAAAAACACGTAAAATCGCGGCAGATGATGATTCAAAAAGGCAACTGCCATGATCCGTCTTGAAAATGTGTCCTTGCGCTACCCGAAAGGAAAAGACGTGTTGCGCCATATCAATCTCGATATTCCGCAAGGCGCGTTTCGATTTCTCACCGGCCCGTCCGGTGCCGGTAAAACCTCGCTTCTGAAACTGATTTTTCTGGCCCATGCGCCGACGGCAGGGCGGGTTTACCTGATGGGGCATGATGTGAGCGCGCAATCGCGCAAAAGCCGCGCTTTAATGCGCCGTCATATTGGCGTGGTGTTTCAAGATTTTCGCCTGATTGACCATTTAAGCGTTTATGAAAACATCACCTTGCCATTGCGCATTGCCGGTCATAAGCAGAGCTTTTGGCATGAAAATGCCGTTGAATTATTAAACTGGGTTGGGCTCGGCCAGCGTCTAGATGCGCTGCCCGAAACCCTGTCAGGCGGTGAACAACAACGTGCCGCCATTGCCCGCGCGGTGATTACGCGGCCACGCATAATTATTGCTGATGAACCGACCGGCAATGTCGACCCTGAAATTGGCGAGCGGCTTTTGCGGCTCTTGATTGAGCTCAATAAAATGGGCACGACCATTGTCATCGCCACCCATGACCGCCAATTATGGGAAAAGTTCGATTTTCCCCGTCTCCATTTGGACAATGGTCAGCTGGCTCTCATGCGCGAGGGGGTATGATGAGTGGCAACAGCAAAATAACCATATTGCCGCCGCAAAGCTTGGCCGGACCGGCTTTAAGCGCGGTCACCATGGTGATGACTTTTCTGGCCTGTCTCGCTTTGGGATGCAGCCTATTGGCCGATCGCGCCGCCGAGCGTTGGTTGACCCGCGCGACCAGCGCGCTTTCCGTGCAAATTGTTGAAACCGGCACTTTATCGGCTGAAGAGCAATTGCCCAATGTGCTGCGCGAATTGCGTGCCGCGCCGGGCATTGATGCCATTCGCGTTTTGAGCCGCGATGATTTGGTGGCCTTGTTGGAACCCTGGCTCGGCAGCGGCAATATTGGCGAAGACATGCCTTTACCGCTATTGATTGAAGTGACCCCCAATCAAGACAATCCGCCGGCAACGCAAGCCCTGTCGGCGCAAATTCGTGCTATTGCGCCGGGCGCGCAGCTTGATACGCATGGCCGCTGGCGCGAGACATTGGAAAGCACGGCCAATGCTCTGCAGCTTTTTGCCGCTTTGGTTTTGACCATGGTAACTTTGGCCACAGCGATGGTGATTTTATTCGCGACCCGCGCCGGTCTGTTGGCCAATGAAGAAATCATTCACGTATTGCACCAAATCGGCGCGCAAGACGGCTATATTTCGCGCCGTTTCGAAGCGCATTTCATTCGTCGTACGGCAGTGGCGGCTATTGTCGGTCTGGCGGCGGCCTGTGTCTTTTTTTACACGCTGGGCGGCTTGGTCGGCGAGGCGCGCAGCGGTGATTTTCTGGCGCTGCTCCTACCCATGCCTTTGGCCGCCATTTTGCTGAGCTGGCAAGTGACGCGGCGCTATGTGTTGCGCCGTTTGCGCGTGCAGCTTTGAGGGCTGGCCATGTCGCGTTTTGGTGAAGAAGAAAGACGCAGCCATCGGCAAATGATGACGACTTTGGGCGGCATGCTGGGTGGCGCGCTCGGTTTGTTTTTGCTGTTTTTCATTGTTTTCGCCCAAAGCCTGACCGCGATTCCCGATAATGTGCCGCAGGCGGACGGGATTGTGGTTTTTACCGGCACCAGCCCGGTGCGCATTGAGACCGGGCTTGAATTATTGGCCGCTGGCAAAGGTCAACGCTTGCTCATTAGCGGCGTTTATGAAGATCAGGATTTTGACATGATTTTGGCGATGGCGGGTGCCGATGGTGCGCGCTTGCGGTGCTGCATTGACTTGGATTATCGCGCCACCAATACGGTGGGCAATACGCAAGAAACCGCTTTATGGGCCGAAGTGCATGAATTTTCCAGCCTGATTGTGGTGACTAGCAGTCATCATATGCCGCGCGCTTTTCTCGAATTGCGCCGCACATTGCCGACCACCAGCCTGTCGGCCTATCCGGTGCTGCCGCCCAATGTGCGGCTCGATTATTGGTATGCCTATCCGGGTACAATGGCGCTCTTGCTGGGTGAATATATGCGCTATCTCTATGTGCTGAGCGGCCTGCCGGGGTTTAATTAAAATTGCGAAAAATTTTCTTACATAAAAGATTTGCTTTATTTGCGCCTTTCATCGCGCTTTGTGTGCTGGCGATGGTCGCTTTTGCGCTTTGGGTTTTTGCTGCCGGTCGCATTGCTGATGAGCTCTCGGCCAATGGCTTTTCTTGGCAAAAACTGACCCGCGAAGGGTTTCCGGCACGTATCAGCCTATATATGGAGGCACCGCGCTGGCGCGATGGCGAGATGCATTGGCAAAATCAAGGGCTCAGCATGACGCTCATGCCCTTTAAGGGCGGCCATGCCATTATCGATTTCCGCGACACCCATTTTCTAAAGATTGGCGGGCGCGACATGCAGTTGGCGCATCAAGGCAATTTAATGAGCGTGGTGGTTGACGGTGACGGCGTCAATCGTGCTTCTTTCGAGGCAGATAAGGCCGATCTGCGCGCCGCGCGCGCCGGGTTTGATTGGCGCATGCAGGCGGCGCAATTGGGTGTGCATATGCGCCGCCGCGATGATACGCGCCATGATGTTGCGCTTGTCGCCAAGCAACCCGTGCTGGCGCAAAATATTAAGACTATTGGCGGCGGCTCATTGACCTTGTCGCGTTTGGAGGCGCGTGCCAATCTATCGGCACAAACGCTGGAGCGCGGTCCCGCTGCCGGTGATGTTATCGGCCTTGATCGCCTGACAGTCGTGCGCGACGGGCTGACTTTGATTGCCAAAGGCCGTGTCAAATTGCGCGCCGGCGGTTATCTCGACGGCAGTTTGGATTTGGACATTGTCAATCTTAAGGCTTTTGCCGATGCGCTGATTGAGTTCGGTCTCATCAAAAAGCGTGACAAAAGAAAACTGCTTTTATTGGGCGGACTCGGCGCCGCTCTGGGCGGCGATACGCAAGATCGATTGTCATTGCCTCTGCGCTTTCAAAACAGACGGCTTTATTTGGGCGGGCTGGAATTGGGCGCTGCGCCGAAATGGCAATGATTATTTATCACGGCCGAAATTCGGGCTGTCGGTATCTTGACCGGCGTCAATAATCGATTGACGAATGCTGCGGGTCTCGGTGAAGATATCTTCGAGATAGCGCCCATCACCGCGCCTGATGGCCGCTTGCAGCGCCGTTAAATCTTCTGAGAAACGCCCCAGCATTTCCAAAACCGCATCTTTATTGGCAAGGAAAATATCGCGCCACATAATCGGGTCCGACGATGCGATGCGGGTGAAGTCGCGAAAACCGGAAGCAGAATATTTAATCACTTCCGAGCGCGTATCATTTTCAAGCTGCGCCGCCGTGCCGACAATATTATAGGCAATCAAATGCGGCAAATGACTGGTAATGGCGAGCACCAAGTCATGATGGTCGGCTTCCATAAAAGTTACTTCCGAGCCCATGCCGCGCCATAATTTGGTGACTTCTTCCACCGCAATCAGGCTGGTATTTTCATCCGGCGTCAAAATGCACCAGCGTCCTTCGAACAATTCGGCAAAACCGGCTTCCGGCCCGGATTGTTCGGTGCCGGCAATCGGATGGCCGGGGACGAAATGCACGCGGCCTTGCAAGAGCGGTGTCACTTCTTTCAGCACGCCCGCTTTCACCGATCCGACATCGGTCAAAATCGCATTATCTTTCAGCCCCGGCACAATCTCTTCGGCCAGTTCTTTGATGACGCTGAGCGGTGTGTTGAAGAAAACAATATCGGCATCAATCACCGCTTCGGCGGCGGTTTCATGCACGCTGTCGACAAAACCAAGGTCAAGCGCTTTGTCGCGCGTCGCGGCCGAGCGTGCATAGCCTGAAATATGCGCCGCCAATTTGTTTTTCTTCAGCGCATAGCCGAGCGATGAGCCGATAAGGCCAAGGCCGATAAGGGCAATATTGGGCTGGCTCACTTGGCATCCCCAGTTTTAAACTTTTCCAAGGCGGCAAGGGCGGCGCGATTGGCGGCTTCCGTCCCGATGCTCAAACGCAACATTTGCGGCAAACCATAGGCGACCAGCGCACGCGGAATGACCCCATTGGCGCATAAAACCGCATCAGCCTCAGCCGCTTCTTGCGCATCGGTAAATTGCAAGAGAATGAAATTGGCTTGTGTGCTGCGCACAGCAATACCAAGACCGCCGATTTGCTGCACCAGCCAATCGCGCCATTTCGTATTATGGGCACGGCTGTTTTCAATATGCGCTTGGTCATCCAAAGCGGCGAGACCGGCGCTTATGGCGGCGGCATTGATGTTGAACGGCCCGCGCAGGCGATTGAGCGCATCGGCAATGGCGGGTGGGCAATAGCCCCAGCCGAGCCGTAAAGCGGCCAGCCCATAGGCTTTGGAAAATGTGCGCGTGGTCACGACATTGTCATAAGCTTCCACCATATCAAAAGCGGCAGGGTAATTTTCCGGCTCGACATATTCGGCATAAGCTCCGTCCAGAACCAAAAGAATATGGGCGGGCAGGCCTTGATGCAGGCGCGCAATTTCGTCAGCGTCCAACATGGTGCCGGTCGGATTATTGGGATTGGCCAGAAAAATCACTTTGGTCTTATCGCTGAGCGCGGCCAGCAAGCCATCGACACTGGCTGTCAGATCTTCTTCCGCCACTTCAACCGGCATCGCCCCGGTGGCGCGGCTGGCCAGCTTGTAAATCAAAAAAGCGTGCGCCGTGTGCAGCATTTCATCACCCGGTCCCAAATAGGCTTGCGCCAACAGGCTCAAAATATCGTCGGAACCATTGCCACAGACAATGCGCGCCGCATCAAGCCCGTTCAACGCGGCCAGCTTGTCGCGCAATGCGCGCGTGCTGCCATCAGGATAAAGCGACGGGTCGCCCAAATTTTTAAGCGCGGCCAGCGCTTTCGGGCTGGCTCCGAGCGGGTTTTCATTGGCGGACAGCTTGAACGGATTGGCCACCCCGTCCACCGCTTCTTTGCCGCCGACATAGGCCGGCATATCCAAAACCCCGTCTTTTGCAATTGGCCCGCTCATTGCGCGCGCTCCGAAAGAATGGTCTCCAAAGTGAGATAACGCCCCCAAATGGCATCCCTTTCAGGCGTGCGGGTCTCGACCAATACATAATCATCACCCGCAAACAAAATAGTGTCACCGTCAAGTGCAGCGGCGCGGCGCACCAAATAAACCCCGCCCGCCGCAATCGGGTCTTCATCAATTTGTGCGCCATAACATAAACAGGCCGCCGCGCCGTCGAGCGGCAGGCGCGCAAAAATCGCCATGCCGTCAGCCGGGGCGCAAGCCTCGGCCAAAGTCAAAACGCCAATGGCACGGCTTTCATCGGCCAATGCGGATATGTCAGCAGGCGCGGTTTCATAAGCCAGGCTGGCCCCGAAATGGGCGCGCGCTGTGGCCATGGCAGCGGGCGAGGCGTAAATGCTCATGCCGCCTTGCTGGCTCAATGCCATGCCGATAATTTCGCGCCAAATGGCCATCAGACCGGCTTCGCTCAGAATTGGTGCATGGGCTTTTTGCCAAGCGCGCAAGGCCCGCATTTGTTGCATTTCGCGCATGGGTCGCAAAGGCATGGCGGCATCGCCATTGGCCGCTTTGGCGGCAGCGATTTGCGCGACCAATTCGGCACGGCGCAGCAATCTGGCACGCAATTCGGCGTCCAGAGCGTCTATTTCAGCGCGTATCTCTTCCAATTTACCGGTCATTTTATCAATGTCTCTTGCATACGCGCCTAGTCATACGCCGTGAGAGGGTGTAAATCAAAGGAAAGATTGACATTTTGCCGCGCCTCCTGCATGAGGGGCGGCTGAATGCGATTTGCCATATGGGGATAAGATGAGCGCGATAAAGGTAGATGGGGATGAAGGTCAAACGGTGCGGCTAGAGCGCGCTGCCCTGCAGCTCGACTGTGGCGCGACGCTTGATCATGTCGAACTGGCCTATCGCACTTACGGCACGCTTAATAAAGACAAAAGCAATGCCATTCTTATTTGCCATGCGCTGACCGGCGATCAGCATCCGGCGGGCATTAATCCGCTGACCGATAAAGAGGGCTGGTGGACGCAAGTGGTCGGGCCTGGCAGCATTATCGATACCGATAAATATTTCGTCATTTGTTCCAATGTGTTGGGTGGCTGTGGCGGCTCGACCGGCCCGCAAAGCGACAAGCCCGACGGCAGCGGGCCCTATGGGCTGGATTTTCCGGTCATTACCATTGCCGATATGGTGCGTGCGCAAAATCTGTTGATTGACCATTTGGGCATTGAAACGCTGTTTTGTGTGCTCGGCGGCTCCATGGGCGGCATGCAAGTGCTGCAATGGGCGGCGGCGCATGGTGAGCGGGTCTTTTCGGCCGTGCCGATTGCCACTTCGGCGCGCCATTCATCGCAAAATATCGCTTTTCACGAAGTCGGCCGCCAAGCCATTTTGGCCGATGCCGATTTTGAGGGCGGGCGTTATTTTGACAGCGGCAATCGCCCGCGCAAAGGCCTTGCCGTGGCGCGCATGGCGGCGCATATCACTTATTTGTCGGAAGCCGCATTGCAAAGAAAATTCGGGCGCAATCTGCAAGATCGCGACGAAGTCACTTACGGCTTTGATGCGGATTTCCAGATTGAGAGCTATTTGCGCCATCAGGGTATGAGCTTTGTCGAGCGCTTTGATGCCAATAGCTATCTCTATATTACCCGCGCCATGGATTATTTCGATATTGCGGCGGAAAATGGTGGCAATTTGGCAGCCGCGTTCAAAGATAGTGAGACACGTTTCTGCGTTATGTCATTTACCAGCGATTGGTTGTTCCCGACTTCGGAGAGCATCACATTAGTGCGTGCGCTCAATGCGGCCGGGGCGAATGTCAGCTTTGTCGAAATTGAAAGCGATAAGGGCCATGATGCATTTCTGCTCGACGAGCCGGAAATGCATGCCACGCTGAGCGGTTTTCTTGCTTCGGCCGCTGCGGCACGGGGGCTGGCATCATGATAGACCCAAAATCGAAAGCGGCCGGCAATCTCGACGGTGACCGTATTGATTTGCAATTAATTGCCGATCGCGTCGCGCCCAATAGCAAAGTATTGGATATTGGCTGCGGTGACGGTGCCTTGCTGGAACTTTTGGCACGCCAGCGCGGCATTGACGGGCGCGGGCTGGAACTCAGCCAAAGCGGGGTGAATAAGTGTGTGGCGCGTGGGCTTTCCGTGGTGCAAGGCAATGCCGATACGGATTTGTCTTATTATCCCGATAATGGCTTTGACACGGTGATATTGAGCCAGACCTTGCAGGCAACGCAACGTCCGCATGATGTGCTGCGCGAAATGGCGCGTATCGGCAAAAGACTGATTGTCTCCATTCCCAATTTCGGCCATTGGCGGGTGCGTCTTGATTTGCTTTTGAATGGCCGCATGCCGGTGACCGGCGCGCTGACCGCCAGCTGGTATGAAACCGCCAATATTCATTTATGCACGTTGAAAGATTTCACCACTTTATGCGATGTGTTGGATTTGCAGGTGGAAAGCTGCATCACCCTGTCTAACGGCAAGGCACGCCGGCTGAAAGGTCGCCCGACGCGGCGCGCCAATTTGCTGGCTGACCAAGGCGTATTCGTGCTGCGTCGCAATTAGGCTCTGTTTGTTTTGATGGGCGTGGTGTGCGGTGATAACGCCGGTCGGATGACCGCGGTCGAGCGATAGCGCAGCGCCATTTTGGAGCCGGTCGGGGCCGGCACTTTTTTTACCGCTTCGATGAGCCAGACACCGCCCAATTGCGGCAGCACCAGCGTCGCCGGGCGGTCGAACCAAGACAGCGAGCGCATTAATCGTTCGGGTATTTGCGGTGGCAAAAACAGGGCGGCGCGGCTTTGCCCCTGCACAAAACCGGTGCGGCGCAGTAATTTGCGCAACTGACCGGAAGAAAAAGGACGTCCGGCGCCAAACGGGGTTTGGTCGCGGCGCGCCCAAAAGCCGCGGCGATTGGGGACAATGAATAGGGCGCGCCCATTCGGCACCAAAACGCGCCAAGCCTGTTCCATCACCGCATCGAGATGATTGGCCGCTTCCAGCCCGTGCAGCATGATTAAACGATTGACACTTTCCGTTCGCATCGGCCATTGCCGCTCTTCGCCCAAAATACGCGGCGGGTCATTTTCCTGTGGGGCCAGCGCACCTTGCTGCGCCGGCATGAGAAATTGCCAATCGGCGTCGGGCCAAAGCGGTGCAGCCAAGGGCAGACCATAGCCATAGGCCAAAACCGCATCATGCGGCCCGGCCGCTACGGGCCAGATGCGGGAAATTTCTTCGACCAAACGCGCCGCCACATGGTCGCCCAAAGGCGCTTCATAAAAGCGTGTCAAATCGACAATATCGATGGCCATGGATCGCTTTCTTTCCCTATCTTCCTTTTGCCTTTAATTTCGCACTATATTGCAAGCAAGCGAAAACGAAAACGGGGTGCCGATAATGACGGATTTACAGATTCACCAATTTGCTTGTCTCGGTGATAATTACGGCTTTTTGGTACATGATCCGAAAAGCGGCGAAACGGCCTGTATCGATACGCCGGAAACCGCACCGATTATGGCGGCGCTGGAAGAAACAGGCTGGCAGCTGACGCAAATTTGGAACACCCATCACCATTATGACCACGCCGGCAATAATGAGGAAATAAAGCGCTTGACCGGCTGCACCATTAGCGGCCCGGCCGGGGAAGCCGATAAAATTCCCGGCCTTGATCGCGCCGTTGATGAGGGCGATGTGGTGATGTTGGGCGCGCATCAAGCCCGGGTGTTGAATGTTGGCGGGCATACTTTGGGCCATATCGCCTATCATATGGACGGCCACGCTTTTGTCGGTGACAGTCTGTTTGTACTGGGCTGCGGGCGTGTGTTTGAAGGCACGATGGCGCAAATGTGGGACAGCCTGCAAAAGCTCAATAAGCTGCCTGACGGCACGCAAATTTATTGCGCTCATGAATATAGCGCGGCCAATGCGGCTTTTGCGATGACCATTGACCCCGATAATCAGGCTTTGCAAAAGCGGGTGGCGGAAATCACCGCCCTGCGTGCCTCCGATAAGCCGACCGTGCCGACCGAAATCGCACTGGAACGCGCGACCAATCCGTTTTTGCGTGCCACCGATGAGGCGGTGCAGGCGCATCTTAATATGGCGGGCGCAGAACCGGTCGCTGTATTTGCCGAAATTCGTCAGCGCAAGGATAATTTTTAATGCCCGATGCGGCGTCTTCAGGAGACGGTAAATTGCGCTATGTCGCGCCATCGGGTGCGCTTATTGAAGAGATTGGATGGCTTGATCCGGAAGCGGTGTTTCTGCCGCATGGTAATGACAAGGGCGCCTTATGGCTCGACAGTTCGGCCGCCAGTCATGAATTGGCACGCTATAGTTTCATTGCCCTAGCGCCATATGACATGCTGCGCTATCGGGCGCATGAGGCAGCACAGGGGCTGGCTGCAGTGCAAGAAAAATTGGCTATCGAAAGCGCCATATGGCACGATTTGCCGCCCGAGATTGACGCGCAAGTGCCGCCCTTTCGCGGCGGTGCTGCCGGTCTTTTCGGCTATGATTTGGGACTGGGGCTGGAGCCCGCATTTCAGGCCGATATGGCACATGTCCCACCACAAGCCGATACAGACGCTTTGGTGGTCGGCCTATATGCCAGTCTTTTGGCTTTTGACCATGCGGCCGAGCGATGTTTTATCATCGCCACAGGTCTGCCGCAGCAATCTCCGGCGGCGCGTGCCGATGCGGCGCGTCAGGATATTTCGCGCTGGCAAAAGATCCTGACCGGCGTGCCCAGCGCGGTTTTGCCGCCACCGCCCGATGCGCCGCCTCTGGCCGCCATGCCGCGTAGTAATTTTTCCAAAGCTGCCTATTGCAAGGCGGTCACCGCTTTGGTCGCGCATATTCTCGACGGCGATATTTTCCAAGCCAATTTGGCGCAAAGCTTCACGGCTCGATTGGCCGAAATTGACAATGCCTTGTCCTATTATCGCCGCTTGCGGCGCGTCGGCCCGGCGCCGTTTTCGGCGTTTTTTCAAATGGGCGATCGCGCTTTGGCCTCGGCCTCGCCGGAACGGTTTTTGCACATGGCCGATGGCCGGGTTGAAACGCGACCGATTAAGGGCACGCAAAAACGCGGGCGCAATGCGCAAGAAGATTTGGCGATTGCCGCAGCTTTGGCGGCGAGTGAAAAAGACCGCGCCGAGAATGTCATGATTGTTGATTTGCTGCGCAATGATTTGGCCAAAAACTGCCGCCTCGGCACGGTTAAAGTGCCGCAATTATGCGCGCTGGAAAGCTTTGCCGATGTCCATCATTTGGTCTCAACCGTGCGCGGAGAATTGCCGCCGCATGTTTCCCCGATCAAGGTCTTGGCTGATTGCTTTCCCGGCGGGTCAATTACCGGTGCGCCGAAAATTCGTGCCATGCAATTGATTGGCGCTTATGAGAAAACCCCGCGCGGTGCCAGCTATGGCAGTATCGGCTATATCGGTTTTGACGGGCGCATGGATACCAGCATTATCATTCGAACGGCAGAACTGGCCGGGCCAAATATCAGCTTTCATGTCGGCGGCGGTATTGTTGCCGACAGCGCCCCTGAAGCCGAATATGTGGAGACACTGAACAAGGCGCGCGGCCTGATGGCGGCTTTTGGCGTTGATGTCGATGAGTGGGCGCGCGGGCAGGATAAAGATAAACGCGCGGTGGCACGATGATTGTCGTGATTGACCATTTTGACAGCTTTGTCGAAACCTTGGCGCGCTATATTGCCGAGGCCGGTTTTGCCGTCCAAGTGATACGCCAAGACAGCACGCCCGAAGCCGTTTTGGCGCTTGACCCGCAAGCCGTGGTCTTGTCGCCCGGGCCGGGGCGACCGGAGACGACCGGTGTCACCATGCCGCTGTTACAAAAATTGCCGCTTGATGTGCCGGTTTTGGGGATTTGTTTGGGGCATCAGGCCTTGGCGCATTATCTGGGTGGCACGGTCGGTCATGCGCAAGAACCGCGCCACGGCAAAGCTTCGCCGATCGGCCATAATGGCGATGCGCTGTTTGACGGTATGGATAATCCGTTTGAGGCGGGACGCTATCACGCTTTGATTGTTGAAAGTCTGCCGAAAAATTGCCGCGCTTTGGCAGCCAGCGCGCGGGGTGAGAACATGGCCTTTAAACATGACAGCCGGCCGCTTTATGGCGTGCAGTTTCATCCCGAAAGTATTCTGACGCCGCAGGGGCGGCTTTTGATTGAGAATTTTTTGGCTTTGGTCGGCTGCAGGAAAGATGCAGCATGATTTGGTTAAATGGCGATATTGTTTCGGCCGAGGCCGCCATATCGGCCAATGACCGCGGCTTATTATTGGGCGAAAGCGTGTTTGAAACCTTGCTTGTCAAAAACCAAGTGCCGCAGTTTTGGACGGCGCATTTGGCGCGGCTTGCAGCTTCTTGCACTGCTTTGGGGCTGGCCTGCTCTTATGACGACGCGGTTTTGCGCGATGGTGTAATGGCACTTTTTGCCGCCGATAATGCATTGCATGGCGAAAAGATGCGGGCGGTTTTGCGCTTGACGGTGAGCGGCGGTGCGGGAGGACGCGGGCTCGTGCCGACAGCACAAGCAACCCCTATGGTGATGATGCAGCTCAGTGATGCGCCGCCGCGCCCTGATGCGCTGCGCTTGCATATGAGCGATATTTTGCGCTTTGCCGGTCAGTTCAGTGCGACACATAAAACCGGCCAATATGTCGATAATATTATGGCGCGCCGCCAAGCATTGGCTGCCCAAGCCGATGAGGCGGTGATGGCCAATCAGCACGGCCGCCTTGCCTGTGCTGCAGCCGGCAATATATTTGTCCGTTTTGACGACCGGCTACTTACCCCGCCGCTCGGTGAGGGCGCTTTGCCGGGGGTTATTCGCGGGGCGTTGCTTGAAAAAGCGCAGATTGACGGGCTGCAGATCGAAGAAGCGGCGATTGATATGGCGCGGCTTGAAAAAGCCGATGCGCTTTATGTGACCAATAGCGTCAATGGGGTTGTCGCTGCGGCTTTCGGGCAAGCCGATATGGCGCAAAAAAAACAGGGCCTCGTATTGAACGACGCCCTGCCGGAATTTTCGTGCTTTTAAAACTTAATCGCGCGGGTCGAGAACCTGACGACCACGATACATGCCGCTTTTCAAATCGACATGATGCGGGCGATGCAACTCGCCGCTATCGGGGTTTTCAATATAGGTCGGTTTGGCCAGCGCATCCGCGGCGCGGCGTTTGCCGCGGCGTGAGGGGCTAACTTTTCGCTTCGGAACAGCCATTTTGCGTCTCCTGAATTTCCTTTAACCCTTTCGGGAATGGCGGTTTATACGCCATAAGCCGAGGGGCGTAAAGGGCAAACTAGCGACGGCTGACGCGCCATAATTTGCCATTATCGCCTTCGGAAAGAATATATAGCGCACCGTCAGCGCCGGTGCGGATATCGCGCAAGCGATCGCCGATTTCGCCAAACATATCGCTTTGGCGTTTCGGCGCGCCATCAACCATATCAATATGGATGATTTTGTTGAAAATTAGCGAGGATACGAAAATATCGCCCCGCCAATCGGGGAATTGCGCGCCGTCATAAATCGTCATACCCGACGGGCCAATGGACGGTGTCCAATCGACCAATGGCTGTTGTGTGCCTTCATAAGATGTATAGGGGCTGATGCGCGCGCCCGAATAATCAATGCCATAAGTCGCAATCGGCCAGCCGTAATTTTTCCCCGGCTCAATCAGATTAAGCTCGTCGCCGCCGCGCGGGCCATGCTCGGTTTGATATATCTTGCCGCTGGCTTTATCGACGGCAATTGATTGCTGGTTGCGATGGCCGTATGAATAAATTTCCGGTTGCGCATCAGCCACGCCGATAAACGGATTGTCTTGTGGCACTTTGCCATCATCGGTAACGCGCACCAAACTGCCGAAATGATTGCCCAGATTTTGAGCCTGTTCGCGCAAATCAAAACCGTCGCCGACATTTATCAAAAGCGTATTATCCGGCAGAAAGGCCATGCGCGCGCCATAATGCACAAGGGTATTTTTGCTTGGCGCGGCTTCAAAAATCGTAATGACATCTTCCAGCGCCGTGCCGGTGAAACGACCCCGAATGACGCGTAGCGCATTGGCGCCGGGCGCGCCGACCGAAAGCGATAAATAGACATGGCGGTTGTCCTCATAATTCGGATGAATGACAATATCCATCAACCCGCCCTGGCCGCCATAGAGGCTTTGCGGCACACCGGCCACGGCCTGCGTCACCAGCTTACCATTACGAATATGGCGCAAATCACCGGTCAGCTCGGTAATCAGCATATCGCCATCGGGCAATATGGCCAAACCCCAAGGGCTGTCCAATCCGTCGACAATGGTTTCCAAATTATAGCCGCCATAACTTTGCGCGACGGCTTGCTGGTTGACCATAAAAGCACCCAAGCCGAAACCGCTTAATGCAAGTGTCAGCGCAGCGGTAAAAGTCCATTTTTTCATAAAACTCTCCGTTTTCTGCTCGCACTATATTGGCTTTTGCGACAGTTGCAATAAGGCACCATACTCCTTTATAAGAAAGCTGTCCTAAAGGAGGGTTTCATGCAGCGATTTTTGCCCAATCGGGCCCAGATTTTCGGGTTTCTGGCGGCTTATGTATTTTTGAATGTGGTCGGCGCCGCCGTGCAGACGCAATTTAATTTGGGCTATTTGCTGGCACTGGGCATCGACGTGCCCTTCAGCATGCGCTTGTCCACAACCCTGCATGATATTGTCTTCCTGCAGCCGCTTTTCGGAGTTATTTTCGGCCTCGGATTTTTGATTGCCATGATTGTCGGTAATATGATTGCCAATCTGGTCAAAATCCTGCCCGATCTGGTCTTTGCGCTGGCCGGCTTTGCGGCTATGGCGGTCACCTTATTGTCCCTGAAAGCGGCGTTTCAAATCACCGCCATTGGCGCGACGCGCCAGTGGGACGGATTTTTGAGCCTCTGCATTGTCAGCGCATTGGCCGGTTACGCTTTTTCCATCGTCAAGACGCGCCTCGCAAGAAACGGCTGATTTTGCCGCGGCTTATTGTGTGGCCTTAAATTCAAGCCGCCGCGCATGTA
>CATDDF010000025.1 GCA_949498175.1 Alphaproteobacteria bacterium
GCGCCCAGCGCGCCGCCCAAAGCTACCCAAATAATGGCCTGACCGCTCATAATCACTCCTTGCCCTAAACTAGCATAAAAAAAGGCACGAAAACCGCGTTTCCGTGCCTTGTTTGATTATTGTGATGCCTTACGCAGTGGCTGCGGCGGCAACGGCCTCGCCTTCATCATCGACTTCGACGGGACCTGAATCTTGACCCTTGGCTTCCGGATCTCGGTCAACAAATTCAATGACCGCCATCGGCGCATTGTCACCAAAGCGGAAACCGGCTTTCAGCACACGGGTATAACCGCCTTCCCGCTTGGCGTAGCGCTCAGCCAGCGTGTCAAACAGCTTGGCAGCATATTGCTCCTCCGGCAGTTGGGCGTAAGCGCGACGGCGGGCGGCCAAATCGCCCTTTTTGCCCAATGTTACCAGCTTCTCAACGAACGGTCGCAGCTCTTTGGCTTTCGGCAAAGTAGTAACAATCTGCTCGTGCTTAATCAGCGCGACAGCGAGATTGCCCAACATGGCCTTGCGGTGGCTGCTGGTTCGGTTCAGCTTGCGTCCTGCTTTTGCGTGGCGCATAACGGCACTCCTTTACGCCCTCTTACGAGGCCTTAAAAATTCTCTTCGAACTTCTTGGCAAGTTCTTCAATGTTTTCCGGCGGCCAATTCGGCACATCCATACCCAAATGCAGGCCCATTTCGCCCAGCACTTCCTTGATTTCGTTCAGCGATTTGCGGCCGAAATTCGGCGTCCTCAGCATTTCGCCTTCCGACTTTTGAATCAAATCGCCGATATAAACGATATTGTCGTTTTTCAGGCAATTGGCCGAACGAACTGACAGTTCCAACTCGTCGACTTTCTTCAGCAGCGCGGCTGAGAAACCGGTTTCTTCAATGGCTGAGGTGTCATCAACCTGCACTTCCGGCTCTTCAAAGTTAATGAAGCTTTGCAACTGGTCTTGCAAAATACGGGCCGACAGCGCCAAAGCGTCTTCCGGTGTCACTGTGCCATTGGTTTCAATGTCCATGGTCAGCTTGTCATAATCAAGCACTTGGCCTTCCCGCGTATTCTCAACATTGTATGAGACACGGCGTACCGGGCTATACAGGCTATCGACCGGAATCATGCCAATCGGCGAATCTTCCGAGCGGTTTTTTTCAGCCGGAACGTAACCGGCACCGGTATTGATGGTGAACTCGAAACGCACTTCTGCGCCATCGTCGAGTGTGCACAGCACCAAGTCAGGGTTGTGAATGGTCACATTGGCGTTTTCTTCAATGTCACCGGCCGTGACAACGCCCGGGCCTTTTTTGCTCAGCGTCAGGCGTTTTGGGCCTTCCGCATCCATAGAAATGGCCATTTTCTTGATGTTGAGAACAACATCTGTCACATCTTCACGTACGCCGGAAATTGACGAAAACTCGTGCAATACGCCATCGATTTGAACGGCGGTCACGGCGGCGCCTTGAATGGACGACAAAAGCACACGACGCAGCGCATTACCCAAAGTCAGACCAAAGCCACGCTCCAGCGGCTCGGCAACGATACGCGCCTCGCGCGTCTCATCATGACCGGGGATAATATCCAGCTTGGAGGGCTTAATCAGTTCATGCCAGTTTTTTTGGATCACAATGTCACCTCTTCAATCAGTTATCGCAATGGGGGTCGTATGCTTAAACGCGACGGCGTTTAGGCGGACGACAGCCATTATGCGGTATCGGTGTTACATCACGGATGGAGGTGATGGTAAAACCGGCGGCTTGCAGCGCGCGCAGCGCACTTTCGCGACCCGAACCGGGGCCGCGCACATTTACTTCCAACGTTTTCACGCCATGCTCCATCGCTTTACGACCGGCATCTTCAGCCGCCACTTGCGCAGCATAAGGTGTCGATTTGCGTGAGCCTTTAAAGCCCATTGAACCGGCAGAAGACCAGCTAATGGCATTGCCTTGCGCGTCGGTAATGGTAATCAGCGTGTTGTTGAAGGTCGAATTGACATGCGCAACACCTGAAGTGATGTTTTTGCGCTCGCGACGACGGACACGGGTATTTTCATTTGCCATTTCTTAAGTCCTCCCGCGCTACTGTTTCTTGCCGGCGATAGCTTTGGCCGGGCCTTTGCGGGTGCGCGCATTGGTATGGGTGCGCTGGCCGCGAACCGGCAGATTGCGACGATGACGCAAACCGCGATAAATGCCCATATCCAGCAAACGCTTGATATTCATTGAGGTATCACGACGCAAATCACCTTCCACCATGTAATCGGCATCGATGGTTTCACGAATTTGAATGACTTCCGCATCGCTCAATTCATTGACGCGGCGCTCGGTCGGAATGCCTACTTTTTCGCAGATTTCCTTCGCTTTTGTATCGCCAATACCATGAATATAGGTCAAGGCAATCACAACGCGTTTGGCGGTCGGAATGTTAACACCAGCTATACGAGCCACTTGCTTCTCCTTTTCGCCGTTTCCGGCGGATTTGACCCTCTCAAAAGGTCAATATTTCTGCGAGTTTTGCCGATTTCTGCTATCGTCTCTCGGAAGCGCGAATTATATGAATTTCGCTCCGCCAGTCAACTGCAAACCATTGGAAAACCCTATTAAATCTCCTTCAACACAGCATGAATTTGCTGTGTCACTTCATCCATCTCCTGCATACCGTCGAGCGTCTTCAAAATGCCTTTTGAGGCATAAAATTCGGCCACCGGTGCCGTTTGCTCCTCATAGACACGCAAACGGTGCTGCAGAGCCTCTTCCGTATCATCCTCACGCGGCCCGTCAGCGCTTTCTTCAGCCCTCTTCAGGATACGTCCGATAAGCACTTCCGGATCGACCGCCAGTTCCACAACGCCGTCGAGCGCAATGCCTTTTTCGAGCAACATTGCGTCCAACGCCTCAGCTTGCGCGACATTGCGCGGAAAACCATCGAGAATGAAACCGTTTTTGCAGTCATCTTCCTCAATACGGTCTGAAATAATGCCGACAACCACCTCATCGGGCACCAAATCGCCGCGTGCCATAATATCTTTGGCTTGCTTGCCAATCTCGGTCTCGGCTGCAACAGCGGCGCGCAACATATCGCCGGTTGAAAGCTGGCGAATATCAAATGCGTCTTCAATGCGTTGCGCCTGCGTGCCTTTACCGGCGCCGGGCGGGCCCAAAAATATCAGTTTCATCGCCGCTTGCCCCCAAGCTTCGATTTTTTGATAAGCCCTTCATATTGATGCGCGAATAAATGGCCTTGCACCTGCCCGACCGTGTCCATCGTCACATTGACGACAATCAACAGCGAGGTGCCGCCAAAGTAGAACGGCACATTATAGGCATTAATCAGCATTTCCGGCAGCAGACAGACAGCCGTCAGATACAATGCGCCGACCACCGTCAGACGGGTCAGCACATGGTCAATATATTCAGCCGTGCGCGGCCCC
>CATDDF010000026.1 GCA_949498175.1 Alphaproteobacteria bacterium
CTCCGGCGGCAAAGTTGCCTCAATTTTTTTGGCCGCCGCATTAAGCGCCTCCGACAAAACCTCTTCAATCTCATTGACGCGATCGGAGAGCGCCTCGCGCGAGCGACCGGCCTCGGTCATTTCTTCGCGCAGCGCCTGTAATTCGCGCTTCAAATCGCGCACGTCATTGCTTAGCACCAAACCGGCCAAGACCAGCAAATGGCTGTCACCTGCTTTTTCATTGCCTTTTTTAATGGCGGCCACGCGCGCTGCCAAATCTTCGGCCAGCTGCACTACTTGCGCCTCCTCGCCATCGCGACATACGACTTGAAACGGCCGTGAATTGACGGATACGGTTATTTCGGCCATTTACACCTCTCCCAGCACATCATCAATTTGCCGCATCGCTTTTTCGACCTGTGTCGCTGCGCGTTTTTGTGCACTTTCCAAATTTTGATTTTGTTTTTTCAAACTCGACACTTCGCTGCGCAAATGCGCAGCTTCCACTTCCAGTGCGTCAAGCGCTGCCAATTTACCGAGCATATCCTCGCCGGCTTCGCTCAAACGCGCATGCTCGGCAGACAGCTTATCGACCGCATTGAGCAATCGTTCCAGAGCGGGTTGTATTTTCTGCATTAGACACCTCTCACCATAGCATAAAATTGCCCCCGTTTTCTCGTCAACAAAATCTGTTAATTGCGGGACTCAACCATGCGAATCTGGCATTGACTCTAACAGGTCGCAGGGGCATTGTGCGCCCAAATTGAGACGGCCTTGTCGGCTTATGCCGGACCGACAAGTAAGAGGGAATTTCAATGTCTGACGCTGCAGCGAGCACACCTTCCGAAACTGGCTCTATGCCCCTTCAAGAAATGGCCAATGCCATACGTGTTTTGTCTATGGACGCGGTGCAAGCGGCCAATTCAGGCCACCCGGGATTGCCGATGGGGGCTGCTGATATTGCCACGGTTCTCTATACGAAATTTTTGAAAATCGACCCGCTGGCGCCGGAATGGCCCGACCGTGACCGTTTTGTGCTATCGGCCGGCCACGGTTCCATGCTGCAATATGCGCTGCATTATCTTGTCGGTTTTGCCGATATGACGTTGGAAGAGATAAAGAATTTTCGTCAGCTTGGCGCGCGCACAGCCGGCCATCCCGAATATGGCCATGCGGCAGGCATTGAGACCACCACCGGCCCGCTTGGGCAAGGCATTTCTACCGCAGTCGGCATGGCTTTGGCTGAGCGCATGATGAATGCGCGCTTCGGCGACGAATTGGTTGACCATTTTACTTATGTCTTGGCATCAGACGGCGATTTGATGGAAGGCATCAGCCATGAGGCGATTTCCATTGCCGGTCATTTGAAATTGTCACGCCTGATTGTGCTTTATGACGATAATGATATCTCGATTGACGGGCCGCTCGACTTGACCGAGTCGGGCGACGCACTGGGCCGCTTTGAGGCGGCAGGCTGGGACGCGGTGCGCATTGATGGGCATGACCACGCGGCGATTGAAAAAGCCATTAGCAATGCCCGCCAAAGCGACAAGCCGAGCCTGATTGCCTGCAAAACCACTATTGGCTATGGCAGCCCCAACAAGCAAGGCACAAGCGGTGTGCATGGCGCACCTTTGGGTGATGACGAAATTGCCTTGACCCGCGAAAGCTTGGGTTGGACCTCTGAGCCCTATGAGATTCCCTGCGATTTGCTTGATAATTGGCGCATGGCCGGGCGCACTCATGCCTCAACCCGCAAAGCATGGGAAGAGCGTTTGGCGGCGCAATCCGCGGAAACCAAAAACCGTTTTGAGCGCACCGTCGCCGGCGATTTGCCGCAAGGCCTGGACAGCGCCGTTGACGCTTTCAAAAAGCAATTAGCCGATGAAAAACCGGGTTGGGCAACGCGCAAAGCGTCTGAAGAAGCATTAAAAGCGATCGTGCCGCAAGTGCCGGAAATGATCGGCGGCTCGGCCGATTTGACCGGTTCCAACAACACCAAAACACCGGAACAAGAGCCGGTCTCGGCCGATAATATGGCCGGTCAATTTATCCATTGGGGTATTCGCGAGCATGGCATGGCTGCCGCCATGAACGGCATGGCACTGCATGGTGGCTTTATTCCTTATTCCGGCACTTTCCTCGTTTTTTCTGATTATTCGCGTCCTGCCATTCGGCTGTCGGCGCTGATGAAGCAGCGCACCATTCATGTGCTGACGCATGACTCTATCGGGCTGGGTGAAGACGGCCCGACGCACCAACCGGTTGAGCATTTGGCCGCCTTACGCGCCATGCCCAATACATTTGTTTTCCGCCCGGCCGATGCCATTGAAACTTTGGAATGTTGGCAATTGGCCTTGAAGCTGGACACCGCGCCGAGCATTTTGGCACTGACGCGACAAGGTCTGCCTACTGTGCGCGGCTATGAAGAGCGTAATGGCTGCGCCCATGGTGCCTATGAATTGGCCGCCGGTGGCAGCGATCCGCAAGTCACCATTTTGGCTTCAGGCTCGGAAATTTCCATCGCCATGGAAGCGCGTGCCGCATTGAAAGAAGACGGCATTGGCGCGCGCGTTGTTTCCGTGCCTTGCATGGAATTGTTTGAGCAACAAAATCCGGCCACACAAGCCGATATTTTGGGCGACACGCCGCTGCGCATTGCCGTTGAGGCGGCCGTGCGGCAAAGCTGGGATCGCTATTTGCGACCACAAGATATTTTCATCGGCATGGACGGTTTCGGGGCCAGTGCACCGGCCGGACAGCTATTTCAACATTTCGGCATCACGGCAGACGCAATTGCCGATGCCGCGCGCAATGCGCTGTAAATTTCTAACGGGAGAAAAAAATGGCAGTAAATGTGGCAATTAACGGTTTCGGGCGCATTGGGCGTCTGGTGCTCAGAGGCATTATTGAAAGCGGACGCAAGGACGTAAATGTCGTCGCCATTAATGATTTGGGCAGCGTAGACGCCAATGCGCATATGCTGCAATATGACAGTGTGCACGGCCAATTACCGGCCAAAGTGCGCGCTACCAAAACCGGCATTAATGTGGGCGGCAAGTCAATCAAGGTGATTGCCGAGCGCGATCCGGCCAATTTGCCGTGGGAAAAAATGGGCGTCGATATTGCGCTGGAATGCACCGGCCTGTTCACCAGCCAAGAAGATGCCGGCAAGCATTTGACCGCCGGTGCCAAGCGCGTGCTGGTTTCGGCGCCGGCATCGGGGGCGGATTTGACGGTGGTGTATGGCGTCAATCACAAGAAATTGCGCAAAAGTCATAAAATCGTTTCGAATGCGTCTTGCACGACAAATTGCCTTGCGCCGGTGGCGCAAGTGCTGAATAAAACCTGCGGCATTGCGCGCGGCTATATGACCACTGTGCACGCCTTTACCGGCGACCAGCGCACGGTCGATACGCTGCACTCAGACCCGCGCCGCGCCCGCGCCGCGTCTTTATCCATGATACCGACCTCAACCGGCGCTGCAAAAGCCGTCGGTCTGGTGCTGCCGGAATTGGATGGCAAGTTGGACGGTACGGCAGTGCGTGTGCCGACACCCAATGTTTCAATGATTGATTTGGTCTTTGAAGCCAAGAAAAAGACCACGGTCGAACAAATTAATGCGGCCATCACCAAAGCCGCCAATGGCCCGCTTAAAGGTGTGCTGGGCGTATGCGACGAGCCGCTTGTGTCGATTGATTTCAATCACAATCCGAACAGCTCGACTTTCGATTTGACGCAAACGCAGATTGTCGGCGGCAAGCTGGTGCGGGTGTTGAGTTGGTATGACAATGAATGGGGCTTTGCCAATCGGATGAGCGACACGGCTGTCGCTATGGGCAAGCTGTAAACCACCTCACAGATGAGCAGTTACAAAACACTTAACGCCTTGGTCGATGAAACGGCCGCCGGCAGCATTGTTCTCTTTCGCGCCGATTTGAATGTGCCATTGGATGAGAGCGGCATTGTCCGCGACGCGACGCGGCTGCAAAGGCTGCTGCCCAGTCTCGAAAAACTGTCGCAAAGCGGCTTTCGCATCGGCGTGCTGTCGCATTTCGGACGTCCGAAAGGCCGGCGCGTTGCCGAGATGAGCCTTGCGCCCATTGCCTCAGCATTGGGTGACCTGTTGGGCCAAGATGTGGCTTTCGCTGAAGACTGCATTGGCGATGCGGCGCAAAACGCGCTGACGACCTTGCCCGAGGGCGGCATTTGTGTTTTGGAAAATACCCGTTTTCATGCCGGTGAAGAGGCTGATGATGCGGATTTCGCAGCGGCGTTGGCCGCACCCGCACAGGCTTATGTGAATGATGCATTTTCCGCCGCCCATCGGGCCCACGCTTCGACCCATGGCATCACCAAATATGTGCCGACTTATTGCGGACTGGCCATGCAGGCTGAATTGGACGCGCTCAACGCCGCTTTGGGTAACCCCAAGCGACCGCTTATTGCCATTGTCGGCGGCGCAAAGATTTCCACCAAGCTGGATTTATTGGGCAATTTGTCGGCCAAAACCGACACGCTGGTGATTGGCGGCGGTATGGCCAATACGTTTTTGGCCGCGCAAGGTCACAATGTCGGCACGTCTTTATGCGAAGACAGCATGCTGGACACGGCGCGCGCCATTATGGCGGAAGCGGAAAAGCAGGACTGCACGATATTGCTGCCGCGTGATGCGGTTGTCGCGTCGCAATTTGCCGCCGGCCAAAGCGGTGAAATATGTGCCGCGCAAGCCGTGCCCGATAACAAAATGATTCTTGATGCCGGCCCGGATGCGGTCAGCGATATTTGCGCTGCCTTTGACAAGGCGGCTACACTGATTTGGAACGGCCCTTTGGGAGCGTTTGAGATTGAACCATTTGATGCGGCCACCAATAAAGCCGCCCAATATGCCGCCGCCTTGACCCGAAAAGGTCAACTGACCTCCATTGCCGGAGGCGGGGATACGGTCGCAGCCCTCAATCATGCCGGTGCGGGAGATGATTTTTCTTATGTCTCGACCGCGGGTGGGGCATTTTTGGAATGGCTGGAAGGCAAAACCCTGCCCGGCATTGCGGCCCTGGCGCAAGAATGAAGAGGAGAGAGAAATGAACAAGCAAGCCCTTGAGACCATCGCCCAAGCCATGGTGGCTGACGGCAAAGGTATTTTGGCAGCCGATGAAAGCACCGGCACCATCAAAAAGCGTTTTGACAGTATTAATGTTGAATCGACCGAAGATAGCCGTCGTGATTATCGCGAAATGCTGTTTCGCACGGAAGCCGCCATGCGCGCCCATATTTCCGGCGTGATTTTGTTTGACGAGACCATTCGCCAGAAAGCCGCTGACGGCACGCCTTTGACACAATTAATTACCGATGCCGGTTCTCTTCCCGGCATTAAAGTTGATGCCGGCGCCAAAGATTTGGCCGGTCATGCGGGCGAAATGGTAACGGAAGGGCTGGACGGTTTGCGTGAGCGTTTGGCCGAATATCACGGGCTCGGCGCGAAATTCGCCAAATGGCGTGCGGTCATCAATATTGCCGAGGGCATTCCCTCGGCTGCTTGCCTGACCGCAAACACCCATGCCTTGGCGCGCTATGCCGCTCTGTGTCAGGAAGCCGAAATTGTCCCGATTGTCGAGCCGGAAGTGATTATGGATGGCGGCCATTCGGTAGAACGCTGTTATGAGGTGACCAGCGCCGCCTTGGCTCAGCTTTACGCCCAATTGGCCGAGCAAGACGTTCACCTCGAAGGCACGATTTTGAAACCCAATATGGTGGTATCGGGCACCGCCCATGCCGATCAGGCGGGGGTGCAGCAAGTGGCGGAAATGACCATTGATTGTTTCAAAAAATGCGTGCCCGAAGCTGTGCCGGGCATTGTCTTTTTGTCCGGTGGTCAATCCGATGAAGACGCCACGGCGCATCTCGATGCGATGAATAAAATCGGTGGCCTGCCTTGGAAACTGAGCTTTTCTTACGGCCGCGCCCTGCAAGCCGCGCCGCTCAAAACCTGGCTCGGCGAAGCGGGAAATGTCGCTGATGCACAAGCCGCCTTTGCCCACCGCGCTAAAATGAACGGCCTTGCCGCACAAGGCGCTTGGGATGCCGGCATGGAAGCCTAAAATTTGAAAGAATTTGGAGGAGCCCGTCTCATCTTTTGATGCGGCGGGCTTCTTCATGCGATTTTGCGCGCACCGATAAGATATTCGACATTGCCCTGCGGGCCGGTGATTGGACTTTCGACAATATCATCGACCCGCCAGCCTTGCGCCTGCCACCATTGGCGGATGTCATTGCACACACCATCGCGCAAAACCGCGTCGGTCACCACGCCGTTTTTGCCGAGCGCCGCCTTGTCCAATTCAAATTGCGGCTTGATGAGCGCAATCGCCCAAGCCTTTTCAGGCAAAGACGTTGCAAGTCCGGCCAGTGCTTTTGTCTGGCTGATGAAACTGACATCGCAGACAAGCCCGTCAAGCGGGCGGTCAAAATCGGCAGCGCTGAGATGACGTGCATTAATACCGGCCATATTCTCGACCCGCGCATCGCGCAATAGGCTGTCATGCAATTGTTCTTGCCCGACATCGACCGCATAGACAAAAGCCGCGCCTTGTCGTAACAGCACATCGCTAAAGCCGCCAGTCGAGGCACCAATATCGGCAAACACGCCATTGCGCGCCGCATAGCCGAAATACGCCAGTCCTTTTTGCAATTTCAGCGCCCCGCGCGAGACAAAATCATGCGCCGCTTCAGCCTCAATCACATCGTCGGGCGATACGGACATGGACGCTTTTTCGGCGGTGATGCCATTGACCGTCACCTGCCCCGCCTTAATGGCGGCGGCGGCGCGGGCGCGGCTTTCAAATAGTGAAAGGCTGACAAGTTGTTGGTCGAGGCGGGTTCTGCCCACGCTCAGGCACCGGCCTTTGGCGTGATAATCTCAATCTGCGCGCCATCAGCCCCCAACAGGCCGCGCACGGTTTCGATAATTTGCGCGGCATTCAGCCCCGCCGCATCATACATGGCATCGGGCTTGTCTTGGTCAATATAATTGTCGGGCAGCACCAAAGAGCGGCATTTCAAACCGCCTTCCAACTGCCCGTTTTCGGCCAGCATATGCATGACATGGCTGCCAAAGCCGCCAATCGCGCCTTCTTCCAAAGTCAACAAAATTTCATGCTCGCGCGCCAATCGCAAAATCAGTTCTTCATCAAGCGGCTTCATAAAACGCGCATCGACGACGCTGGTGCGGAAGCCTTGCGCGTCCAATTGGTCAGCTGCCAATTGCGCTTGTTCCAGCCGCGTGCCGTAGCTGAGCAGGCAAATACGCCCCCCTTCGCGAATGATACGGCCTTTGCCGATTTCCAGCACCTCGCCATGCGTCGGCAAGGCCACGCCGACACCCTCGCCGCGCGGATAGCGCAAGGCGCTCGGGTGTTCGCCAAAGGCGACTTGTGTCGCTACCATATGCTTCAATTCGGCTTCATCAGCCGCTGCCATCATCACCATATTGGGCAAAGTGCCGAGATAGGCATTGTCAAATGAACCGGCATGGGTCGGCCCATCAGCGCCGACCAGACCGGCGCGGTCAATGGCAAAGCGCACCGGCAGATTTTGCACCGCAACATCATGCACCACTTGGTCATAAGCGCGTTGCAAAAAGGTCGAGTAAATGGCGGCAAACGGTTTGAAGCCTTCGCTTGCCAAACCGGCCGCGAAAGTTACGGCATGCTGCTCGGCAATGCCGACATCAAAGCAGCGTTCAGGATATTTTTGCGCAAATTTATCCAGCCCCGTGCCCGACGGCATGGCAGCGGTAATGGCAACAATCTTATCGTCACGCGCCGCTTCATCCATCAGCGCCTCGGCAAACACGCCGGTATAGCTGGGCGCGGATGGCGTCGCTTTCACTTGCTCACCGGTGACAACATTAAATTTTGAAACGCCGTGATATTTATCATCCGAAGCTTCGGCCGGGCCATAGCCATGACCCTTTTTGGTTACCACATGCACCAATACCGGGCCGTTTTGCATTTTTTTGACGTTTTCCAGAACCGGCAGCAAATGGTCGAGATTATGCCCGTCAATCGGCCCGACATAATAAAAGCCCATTTCCTCAAACAGCGTGCCGCCGGTCATGAAACCGCGCGTATATTCTTCCATTTGCCGCGCTTTTTCTTGCAGGCTTTCGGGCAAGTGGCGGCTCATATCTTTCAGCAGGCGGCGGAATGAGCGATAGGTTTTGCCTGACAATATGCGTGCCAGATAGGCGCTCATGGCGCCGACAGGCGGCGCAATCGACATATCATTATCATTCAAGATAACCACCATACGGCTATCCATAGCAC
>CATDDF010000027.1 GCA_949498175.1 Alphaproteobacteria bacterium
GGCAATGCGGTAGCCGGCTGCGCCAATCCATTGATTTTGGAAAGCACCGGCCATCGGGCTTTCCTCAACATCTTGCATGACGCCGCCCTGACCTTGAATATCCATCGCAAAGCTCGCCAAGTCCTGCATTTTCGGACCTGAAACGATTTTACCAATAGAACTTTCCGGCCCCGGCACTTGGCCTTTCGACAAAGCGGTCAGCGTGCGGAACTTTGTATATTTCAAGCCTTGCGACTGGACATACCAATCAGCCAATTTTTCACGCACATTGGAATCTTTAATGGCCAGGCCGTTTTCCAGTTCCGTGTCGCGCGCCAATTTCAGCAATTCGGCATGGTCAACGCCGCTGCCTTGACCGATGGCCAGACGCTCATTCATCAGTGTTGTCAGCGACACTTTCCAGCCCTCTCCGACATCGCCCAAACGCTGGCTATCCGGCACGCGCACATCATTGAAGAACACTTCATTAAAGCCGCTGCCGCCGGAAATCTGCTTAATCGGGCGAATTTCAATGCCCGGCGTTTTCATATCGAGGAAGAAAAAGGTCAGGCCTTTATGCTTCGGTACGGTCGGGTCAGACCGCGTGACGATAATGCCGTAATCGCAATAATGGGCGCCCGACGTCCATACTTTCTGGCCGTTAATCACCCATTCATCGCCATCTTTTTCGCATTTTGTGCGCAGACCCGCGACATCGGAACCGGCGGCCGGCTCTGAGAAAAGCTGGCACCAAATTTCCTCACCATAAAGCGCCGGTTTCACATAGCGATCGCATTGCTCTTTGGTCGCCCATTTCATCATGGTCGGAATGCACATGCCGAGGCCGATTTCAAAAAACCCGCCGGGCACGTCAAAATTCGACTCTTCTTGACTATAAATCACCGATTGTATCGGCGTGCCGCCAAGACCGCCATATTCGGTCGGCCAGGTAATGGCTGCATAACCGGCTTCGGCTTTTTTGGCCTGCCATTCTTTGGCGCGCACCAAACGTTCAGATTCCGGCTTGCTTGAGACACCGGCTTTTACCTTGCTCGGATCTTTCGGCTTGGCATTGGCAGAAAGCCATTCACGCACTTCAGCACGAAATTTTGCTTCTTCGGGGGTATCGTTAAAATCCATTTTAACTGTCCTTCCTGATGATCAATTCTTCATATGCTAGCTGACACGAGAAGTGCTGCATCAAGCCACGTTACTTTTTTCAAGCTCTGATACGAGCCTGTCTTTCCATCGGCTGGCACTGCCCAGAGCCAAAGCCAAAAGTTTTGAGCGCCGATAATGGAATTGCGGGTTGGCTTCCCATGTGAAACCGATGCCGCCATGCACCTGAATGCATTCCTGCGCCGCAAAGCGATAGGCTTCGGTCGCGGAAATGCGCGCAGACGCCGCTGCCAATTCAAGCTCGGCCCCGTCTTCCGACAATATCATCGCGCCGTAATAGGCATTGGAGCGCGCCAATTCCAACTTCACATACATATCGGCCAAGCGGTGTTTAATCGCCTGATAAGAGCCGATTTGCCGACCAAAGGCATAGCGGTCAAGCGCATAATCTTTCGCCATATTGAGCGCCGCTTCCGTGCCGCCGACCTGTTCAAAAGCCATCAGCACGGCCGCGCCGGCCTCAACCCGTTTCAGCATATCCCAACCTTCGCCTTCTTGGCCCAGCAGGCTGGCTTCGGCATTATCGAAATTCATCTCGGCATGGCCGCGCGTCGGGTCAATGGTTTCAACCGCCGAACGGGTGACGCCGTCTTGATTGAGGTCAACCAGCACCAAAGACAAAGCTTGTGCGCCGCTGCCGCCCGTATTGGCCAGCACCACCGCAACTGAGGCGGTCTCACCATCGGGCACCGGCAATTTGCGACCGCTTAGCTTGCCGCCTGAAAAGCTTGCTTCCACCGTGCGCGGTGACGGCGCTTGTGCCCCCTCAGCCGAAGCCAAAGTGCCGATAATTTCGCCACTGGCAATCTGCGGCAGCCAAGCGGCCTTTTGTTCATCCGAACCGGCCAATTTCAGAGCTTCGGCAAACATATAAATGGAAGAAGAAAACGGCACCGGCGCGGCAGCGCGACCAAGCTCTTCGGCAATCACACAAAGCTCAAGCGGGCCAAGCCCCAGACCGCCAAATTCTTCCGGAATGGCGGCACCCGCAAAACCAAGCTCGCATAGGCCGTTCCACACACCATCATGATGGCTGTCATCGCTTTCCAGAATTGTCCGCACATCGTCATAGCTGCACTTATCTTCAAGAAACTTGCGCGCCTGATCCTTCAGCATTTTTTGGTCATCTGAAAAATCAAAATTCATAATACTCTCCCAAATCCGCTAAGAGGCTATTTAATTTGCACTGGCGGGGCAATCTTTTCAAAGCGTCCGCAACTGCTTCATGGTCTCATCAAAACAGGCGGCGACATGCGCCCGATGCGCAGCTATGGTCTGCTGCAAGCGGCTCATATCAGGCTCATTCAGCGCTTCAAGCAATAAGGCGGCAATGGCAGGGGCGGGGTTTTCTTCATTATCCTCAAGGCACAGGCTGGCAATTTGTCGCAAGCTCAAAAAGCAAGATGCCGCCACCTGAAGCCCCTCATAGGCCGCCGCATCAAGACAATCAGTGTCGCGCAAAACAGACAGGAGATTCGGCAAGCGCATCGGCACGGCCAGCTCTTCGTGCCTTGCACCATGCGCCAATTGCAAGCATTGCGCGATAAACTCGACATCAACCAAGCCGCCATCGCCGCGCCGGATATCAAACGGCCCGGCCTGTGGCTGATGCTTGCGCAGGCGCGCGCGCATATCTTCTGCGTCATCGGCCAATTTTCCGACATCGCGCGGCGCGGTGAGCACATTTTTTATCGTCGCCTCCACTTTCTCGCGCAAAGCCGCACCGCCGGCCAAAACCCGACCGCGGGTCAACGCCATATGCTCCCAATTCCAAGCTTGGTTTTGCTGATAATCGACGAAGCTGCTGAATTTCGTGACCAGCGGCCCGGCATTGCCCGATGGCCGCAAGCGCGTATCGACTTCAAACAAATCGCCCTCCGAGGTCGGGGCGCTCAATCCGCTTATCATGCGCCGCGCTGCGCGGGCAAACCATCTATCGGCATCCAGCGGTTTCGCGCCATTGGAAAGCGCGGCGAAATCGGGACAATCACAAATCACTATGAGGTCGAGGTCGGATTGCAGGGTCATCTCACCGCTGCCCAATTTACCGAGCCCCAAAACCAGCATATCGCCGTCATCGACACGGCCATATTGTCGTTCAATATCGGCCAGCGCCGCGTCATACATTGTGCTGATGGCGGTTTCCGCCAGACGGCTATAATCTTCGCCATGCTGGATGGCCATTATCGGGTCGGCCAGACTGCGCGTGCCGACACGAAATTGCGCCTCGTGCACATGGCGGCGCAAACCGTCCATGGCGCTTTCAAAATCAGTGAAGCGCTGCGGCAATTCTCCGGCCATATGCCCCGGCACCAGCGCATCGACCAGCTTGGCATTGGCTGATAGAAGCGCCGCCAAACGCGGCGCCGTATTGATAATGTCAATCAGCAGATTGAGCACAGGCGGATTGGATTGAAACAGCGAAAAAATCTGCACACCGGCGGGCAATGCGGTGAGGAATTGGTCAAAGCGCAAAAAGCCATCATCGGGCGCGCGCGCTTGCGCCAATTTTTCAAGCAAAACAGGCTGTAAGCGTGTCAGGATTTCGCGCGCCCGTTCGCTGCGTGTCGCGGCCATGCGACCGGCGTGCCAGCCGCGAATAATTGCCGATATATCAGCCGGACGCTTGAACCCCATATTGGATAGGGTTTCCAAAGTCTCCGGGTCATCTTCGCCGCCCGTAAACACCAAATTGCCGGCATCACCTGACAGGCTTTCAGCCTGCTCGAAAAGCTGCTTGTACTCGCCCGTTACCCCGCTTAAATGGGCCGTCAATGCGGCGGCAAAATCTTGCGCCTTCTCATATCCGGCAAAGCGCGCAAAAGCGGCAAAGCCCTCATCATCTTTCGGTAAGGTTTGCGTCTGTTCATCTAGGCGCATTTGCAAACGATGCTCCATGCGCCGCAAATAATAATAAGAGGCGGTCAGTTTTTCTGCCGTCGCCATATCTATCCATTTTTTTTGCGCCAACATATGCAGCATGTCGACCGTGCGATGACCGCGCAAATCAGGGTCACGCCCACCGGCGATGAGTTGTTGGGTCTGCACGAAAAACTCAATCTCGCGAATACCACCGCGTCCCAGTTTCAAATTATGCCCTTGCGCGGCAATTTCGGCATGGCCGCGCACGGCATGCATTTGCCGCTTCATGGAATGGACATCTTCTATGGCGGCGAAATCGAAATAGCGTCGCCAAATATAGGGCTGCAAATCGGCGAGAAATTTTTCTCCTGCAGCCATATCACCGGCAATCGGGCGCGCTTTAATATAGACGGCGCGCTCCCAATTTTGCCCCATGCTCTCATAATAGCTGAGCGCCGCATCAACCGTGACAGTGACCGGCGTCGCTCCGGGGTCGGGACGCAAGCGCAAATCGACGCGAAAGACAAAACCGTCGGCCGTTACATTTTGCAACAGCGCGGTTAAATCCTGGACCAGCGTGATATGAAACTTCCGCATATCTTGCCCTTGAGCCAAAGGCAGAGCATCGGCCGTGTAATAAATGACAAAATCAATATCGGAGGAATAATTAAGCTCTTCCCCGCCATGCTTGCCGAGCGCCAAAACCACCAGACCGTCGCGCGAAAATTCTTTCAAACGGCCATCGCCTGCCGCCTCGCGCAGCAGATAATCAAGGCCGCAGCGCACGGCGAGATCGGCCAAGCGGGTCAGATAATGGGTAACGGTTTCGACATCCCAAAACGCGGCCAAATCGGCCAAGGCAATCATCAAAGCGGCGCGATTGCGGGCATGGCGTAAAAACGCCATTGCTTCATCACGCTTTTGTGCCGTCGCCAAATCATCATCCAAAGTCTCGTAAACAGTGTTGAGATAATCTTCTGGTGTTTCGACCGAAAGCGCGGCCAGCGTGTCGGGATAGCGCCTGATAAGACGGGCTAAAAACGGGCTGCCCTCGACCAACCAAGCAAAAAACTCTTGATGCGCGTCAATCAGTGGAGCGATGGCTTCGAGGGCTCTCAAATCTTGCAAAAGACGGGCCGCTTGCGGTTTGTCACGCGGGGCGTGTGGCGGCAATTTTTCAAAAAGGCCGGTCATGTTTTTCTTTCACGCTTTGGCGGGAAGATGCATTTCCACCCGCAAGCCCGGTTGATTGTCGACCAACACCAATGCACCGCCATGATGGTTGCAAATGGCGGCGACCAAAGACAGACCCAAGCCGCTGCCGCCTTTTGTGCGGCTGGCATCCAATTGCACAAACCGTTCAAGCGCATCATCGCGGCGTTGCGGCGCAATGCCCTTACCGCCATCAGCCAATGACAAAATCACTTTGTCGCCCTCTTGCTGCGCTGCCAATTCAACCGCGCTGCCGGCGACAACCCCATGCGCCAAAACATTTTCCAACAGATTGACCAAAGCCTGCCCCAATAGGCCGGCATCGCCGGACAAATTCATATTATCGGCGCAGGACAATTCCAGTCGCATATTGTGTTCTTCAAAAAGCGGTGCGAATAAATCAAGCAACTCGCCCATTAATTCGGTGACATTGACCGGCCACGCCTCCAATGTCGTCAGGCCGCTATCGAGCCGCGACAAAGTGAGCAGCGCGTTAAAGCTTTTCAGCAAACCATCGACATCATCAATGGCAGCAGCAATATCTTCACTTTCGCTTTTGGCCAGTGCCGCTTCCAAGCGCACCCGCAAACGGGTCAATGGCGCACGCAAATCATGCGCCAAATTATCGCTCACCTGCCGTGTCGCCTGCATGAGTTTTTCTAGCTGCACCAATGTTGCATTAATGCGTTGTTCAAGAAGCTGCCATTCAGCGCCGCTTTCGGCGACCGGCAGACGGGCTGATAAATCACCCTGCATAACAGGGGTAAGCGCAGTTCCAATGGCTTCAA
This sequence comes from Alphaproteobacteria bacterium, assembly GCA_949498175.1. GTDB lineage: Bacteria > Pseudomonadota > Alphaproteobacteria > RS24 > RS24 > UBA8337. The sequence continues at coordinate 6,021 of CATDDF010000027.1, forward strand.
CCCGTTGTAAGCCACGGCGTGCCAAAAACGCACCGCCAGCCAAACCGATAAGCAATATGGCCAGCAAAGCCAGCGCAAAAGCGGCACGAAAGCCGACCAGCAGCTTCGCGCCATCAGCCATTTCATGACCGACCAACAACACCAGATTATCGTCAAGCTGCAACAGCCGCGCCCGCACCGGCATCGCGTTTTCGGTGAAATGCACCCAGCCCTCGGCATCCGTGCGTTCCGGCATTGGGAAGCTTGGCAAATTACCGGCAAGAAAATTGCCAAGCCCGTCCGACAGACGCACATAGCTGCCTTGCCCCGCCTGCGCTGCGCTGACGGCCTGCGCCAAAGCACGCACGCCATCGCGCTGATGAATAAAACTGAGCGCCGCCGCTTCGCGCCAAATCAGATTGTCTTGCGCCCCGCGCATGGTATCGGCCAGTCGCCCGTATAACAGCCCCATGACCATTGCCATAGCGACCAGCAAAATTCCGGTATAGGCGAGCGCGGCGCGAAATCCGGCGAGACGCAATAGGGTTTTCATGCCTCAACCTGCAAAATAAAGCCCTGCCCGCGTTTGGTGTGCAAAAGCGGCGGCGAGAAATCCTTATCAAGTTTGGCGCGCAGCCGCGAAACATGCACATCGACGACATTGGTCTGCGTGTCTAGGCCGTAATTCCAAACATTTTGTAACAGCATATGGCGCGTCACCACTTGCCCCTGATGGCTCATTAAATAGGCCAAAAGGTCAAATTCGCGATTGTTCAAATCGAGCAGTGTTTCGCCGCGCCGCGCTTCGCGCGTCAATAAATCCAGCTGCAAATCAGCCAGCTGCATTTGCGTCTGTGCCGCCTCACCGCGCCGCGCCAGCGCCGTCACCCGCGCTTGCAATTCGGCAAAAGCATAAGGCTTGGTCAAATAGTCATCGCCGCCGGCGGCAAATCCGGCAACCCTGTCATCGACTTCGCCCAAAGCCGAGAGAAACAAGACCGGCGTGGTGTCACCCGTTTGGCGCAGCTGCTCGACAATCTCTATACCGCTCAATTCAGGCAGCATGCGGTCAACCACCAGCACATCAAAGCCACCTTTTTGTGCCATGGCCAGGCCCTCCGTCCCATTGGCGGCATGCTCAATCGCTACCCCCTCGGCACGAAAGCGGTCGCACAACAAAGCGGCCGCTTTGGCGTCATCTTCTATCAGCAAAAGGCGCAGATTGTATCCCATGCGCCGAGACTAGCTTTTATTGCCGAGGGGTTGAAGTGTTTTGACGCGCCGATTTACCGACCAGGCGCCATGCCATCCCTGCACCGAAAAGCAGGATAATCAGCGGCATGGCCCAAAGCGCCAATGTGTGCGGCGCGACTCGAGGACGAAACAAGGCAAACTCGCCATAGCGCTCAACCACGGCAGCGCGAATGGCACTGTCGCTGTCGCCGGCAAGCAGACGCGCACGAACAAATTGCCGCAAATCCTTGGCCAGGGGGGCATCGCTATCGTCGATCGATTGGTTTTGGCAGACCATGCAACGCAATTCTTGACTGAGGGCACGGGCGCGCGTTTCAAGCGCCGCATCGGCCAAGGCCTCGCCCGGGTCCAGCGCCTGTGCCGGTGTCAGCAGCAGGCCGAACAAGAGGACCAAGCGCGCCATCACGCAGGCCTCCGCAGACGGGTCGCCAAAGCAAAGCTGCCGCCCAAAGCCATCAGCACCGCGCCGAGCCAAATAAAGGCGACATAGGGGTGATACCAAATACGCAACACGCGCTTATCGCCGCTCGCTTCGCCGACCACGGCATAAAGGTGACCGGTCAAATCCGTGGTAATGGCGGCTTCCGTAGTTTGCGACCGCTCGGCTTCATAAAAACGCCGCTCCGGATAAAGATGCCCGCCCTGATGCGCACCGCTCAAATAGGTCAGCCGCGCTTGCTCGGCCGTGTAATTCGGGCCATCCACCTCGCGCAGCCCGTCATAACGCAAAGCGACACCGGCAATCTCAATCTGCTGACCCGGAACGGCCGCAACCACCGCTTCTTCGCGCCATTGTGTCGCCGCCAAAATACCGAGCAGCATGACCGCCAAGCCGCCATGCGCCAAAGTGGCGGTAAAGGCGCTCGTCGGTAATGTCCAGAATTTATGCAGACGCGAGCGGTAAGGGGCCAGACGCTGCGCCATATCAAGCGCGGCACCAAAGAGCAGCCACAAACCGGCGGCAAACAGCGCCACCACCATCAGCGATGCCGCGCCGCGTGTCAGCATAATGGCGCAGGTCACCAAAGCCGCAGCACCAGCTGCCAAGACAAGCTTATTTTGCAGCGGCCGCAGGCTGGCTTCGCGCCAATTCAGCAAAGGCCCGAGCGGCAAGAGCAAAGCAAATGGAATGGTCAGCGGCGCGAACACCGCATTAAAATAAGGCGCACCGACAGAAATCTTGCCCATACCGAGCGCGTCTAAAATGAGCGGATAAATCGTGCCGATAAACACCGTCACCGTGGCCGTTGCCAGAAAGATATTATTGACCAAAAGCAAGCCCTCGCGGCTCACCGGCTGAAACGGGCGGTCGACGGCCAGTTGCGGCAGGCGCAAACCATAGAGCAAAAAACCGGCCAAAGTGAAAAGACCGAGAATGGCAAGGATAAAAAGCCCGCGCTCCGGATCATTGGCAAATGCATGCACCGAGGTCAGCACACCGGAGCGGACAAGAAATGTGCCCGATAAGGACAACGCAAAAGTGATGATGGCCAAAAGCAATGTCCAGCGTTTTAACGTGTCGCGCTTTTCCGCCACCAGAGCCGAATGCAGCAAAGCCGTACCGGCCAACCAGGGCATGAGCGAAGCGTTTTCCACCGGATCCCAAAACCAAAACCCGCCCCAACCAAGCTCGTAATAGGCCCAATAAGAGCCAAGCGCGATGCCCAAGGTTAAAAACACCCAAGCGGCCAAAATCCATGGCCGCATGCGGCGCGCCCAATCTTGCCCGTCTTCTTTGCCGGTCAGCGCGGCCAACGCAAAAGCGTAAGCCATGGAAAAACCGACATAACCGGCATAGAGCAAAGGCGGATGCGCGGCCAAAGCGGGGTCTTGCAATATCGGGGTCAGCCCCTGCCCGCTAAACGGCGCCGGCAATAGCCGCGCAAACGGGTTTGAGGTGAAGAGGAGAAACGCCAAAAACGCCACGCCGAGCCAGCCCTGCACCACCAAAACACGGGTCGAAAATCCGTCTTGGGTTTTTGAAAATGCGCCATAGGCGGCGCCATAAGCGGCGACAATCAGCACCCATAGCAGCATGGAACCTTCATGATTGCCCCAGACACCGGCGATTTTATAAATCAGCGGTTTGGCGACATGGCTATTGGCAAACACCACGGCGAGCGAAAAATCCGACCGCACAAAACCATAGGTCAGGGCCAGAAAGGCCAGCAGCACGAGGATAAATTGTGCAAATGCGGCGCGCTGTGCCAGCGGCAAAGCCAGTGCCGTATTACGCTGCATCAGATAAAGCGGCACGGCGGCTTGCACCAGCGCCACAGACAGCGCCAGCACCAAAACAAAATGGCCGAACTCGGCAATCATTGGGTGTCCCTATTTGCATGCGGTACATTATATTTGCCGGATTTCTCCAAAGCCTCGGCGACTTCCGGCGGCATATATGTTTCATCATGCTTGGCCAACACCGTATCGGCACGGAATGTGCCGGTCGCATCAAAGCGCCCTTCGGCAACGACACCCTGCCCCTCGCGGAACAAATCAGGCAGCATGCCCTCATAGGAAACGGCAATATTATGGGCCAAATCCGTGACCTGAAAATCGGCGCGCAAAC